>JBBIPI010000060.1:0-8580 GCA_037442985.1 Clostridiales bacterium | reverse complement strand
TCCCATTCCGCGCACGCCGCCTCGGGGCAGAGCTGCCGCGAGCGCCAGGCGGGCATCCCCGGCCGCACCCCCTGGCGGCGGGCAGCCGGGGAGGCGTCGCGCACCGTGCCGGCGTCCAGGACCACCACCGGCGGGTCGGCCCGGCTTCCCGCAGGGGCGCCGTCCGTCTGCCCCCGCGGGGCGGCCAGGGCAGCGGCGAACCCCTCGATCCTCACGTACAGGACCGCCATCCGTTCTCCTCTTCCGATGTTTTGGCCTTTAGTGTACGTGAATACAGAACAAAGGGCAAGAGGGGCCGGCGCACCTCCGGCAGGCTTGGCTGGAGGTCAAGCCGGGGGAAGGGGAAGACGGGCGCCGACCTCGCGGGTCGCTCCCTTCCTCGCCCGGACCACCACGAACGACCCTTCCCCATACCCCGCGCGGGGGGCCTCCGGGGCGGCGACCTCCTCCGGCGGCCGGAAGAGCGTCTGGGCGAAGGCGAAGGCGCCGAACCCGGCGCGCGCCAACTCCTCCACCACCTCCCGGACGGGGCGGAAGGTGGCTTCCGCGTAGAAGCCGCCGCGTTGGCTCTTTCGCCGGTAGCGCTTCCCGAGCGGGCTCTCCCCGTCGATGAAGCCGATCACCACATGGCCGCCGGGTCTCAGCACCCGCCAGGCTTCCCGGAAGGCCGCCTCCAGATCGTCGAAGAAGCAGATGGCGGTGACCATGAGCACGAGGTCGAACTCCGCGTCCCCGAAGGGCAGGGCCTCGGCCACCCCCTCCACCACCTCGATCCCCCGCGCCCGGGCGAGCGCGGCCATGGCCCTGGAGGGCTCCACGCCGAGGCCGATCCCCAGGGGGGAGGCGAACCTGCCCGTGCCCACGCCGACCTCCAGGGCCTTCCCGCCCGGCGGCAGGGGCGGCAGGAGCAGGCGGACGGCCGCCAGCTCCGACTCGTAGGCGGCGCGGTGCTCCTCGAACCAGGCGTCGTAGCGCGCCGCGTGCTCGTCGAAGGCCGCGGTGCGGGCCACGGGCGCACCCCCCTTCCAGGAGGCATTATCGCATCGCATCGTTCGCTCGCGGACGTGCCGGCTTGCGGTGATCCTGCCACCGCGCTATAACGAAGGCGATGACGCGTTCGGCAGGGGCGAACGGAGAAGGGGACGCGGCGTTGGACCCGCGCGTCGTGGGGGCGCGGCTGCGGCGGCTCCGCGAAGAGCGGGGGCTGAGCCTGCGGGGGCTGGGGGCCGCCGTGGGCCTGGCGCCCTCCTTCCTCAGCGACGTCGAGCGCGGTCGCACCAGGCCGTCGCTCAAGAGCCTGGCCGCCATCGCCGGCGCCCTGGGCGTCGAGCTGCGAGACCTGCTGGCCCCGGCGGGGGAGGCGGCGCCGGTGGACCTGCGCCGCGCCCTCCGCGATCCGGCGACGCGCGTCACCTACGAAGGGCGGACGCTCTCTCCCGCCGAGCGGGGCCGACTGGTCCAGATCCTCGACGCCGCGCTCGCCCTGCCGGCGGGCGGCGCTGCCGGCGCCGGGGACCTGGACGTGGTCGGCCTGGCCGCGCACCTGGAGGGGGAGTACGGCCGGCCGCCGAGCCCCGAGCTGGTGGAGCTGATCCGGGCCGTCGTGCGCGAGGTGAGGGAGGAGTTGCTGGCCCGGGAGGGAGCCGGAGGCGGGGAGGGCGGTTGAGATGGAGCGCCTCTGGGCGCTGGTGGAGCGCGAGGGCATTTACGTCAAATGGTCCGACCTGGGGCGGGCGCCCGAGGGCCTGCGGGGGATGTACTATTACGACCCGGTCGCTCGCACCCCGGTCATCGTCCTGGACAGAGGCCTGGCCGCGCGGCCGCGGGAGCTGCGCTGCGTCCTGGCCGAGGAGCTGGGACACCACTTCACCGTGCCCCAGGCGGAGGCGTTCCGGACCTACTTCTCCTTCGGGAACGTCCTGGCCCAGGGGCGCGACGAGGAGCGCGCCTTCCGCTGGGCGGCCGCCTTCCTCGTCCCGGACGAGGCCCTGCGCCAGGCCCTGGCCGAGGGCGAGGACGTGTCCGGGCTGGCCGAGCGCTTCGGGGTGACCGAGGCGTGGATGCGCCGGCGGCTGGCCCTCCTGGCCTCGGCCGAGCGGGGCCGGCGGGGCGCAAGGAGCGGCTTGGTACCATTTGCATGGTTTTCGTCGTTGTGTTCCCGCTGTCTTCCTGATATTTAATTGAGATGATGTGATGAAAATATTTAATTCTTTGATGATTTTTAGGGGAATATGCGCATTCCCCCCGGGTCGCTGGCGGCTCCCCGGGCGCGTCTGCGCGGTGCGCGCCCTGCCCCGGCGCGCGGCGGCGTCGCTGCTCGTGGCGGCCCTCTTGGTGCCCGGCGGCTGCGGCCGGTCGCGCGAGGTCCCCTTCGTGGACCTCTCGTCCCGGGAGCCGGCGCCGGCGCCGGAGCTCTCCGCGGAAGCGCCCCCCCTCAGGCTGGCCGTGGCGCCGGTGATCACCCCGCGCGAGAACCTCAACAGCTTCCGTCCCCTCGTGGATTACCTCAGCAAGAACCTGGGGCGGCCCGTGGAATACGTGCGGACCCAGACGTATGTGGAGATCAATGAGATGATGAAGTACGGCGCCGTGGACGTGGCCCTGGTGTGCAGTTACCCGTACGTGCTCGGCAAGGAGGAGGGTTACATGGAACTGTTGGCCTTCCCCCAGATCGAGGGGAAGGTCAGCCAGTCCACCTACATCATCGTGCCGGCGGACAGCCAGGCCACTGCCCTCGAGGACCTGCGCGGCAAGAGTTTCGCCTTCACCGACCCGCTCTCCTTCTCGGGAGCGCTCGTTCCCACCTACCTGCTCTGGCAGAGGGGGGAGACGCCCCAGGGCTTCTTCGGGCGGACCGTTTTCACCTACAGCCACGCCAACTCCGTCAAGGCGGTGGCCCGGCATCTCGTGGACGGCGCGGCGGTGGAGAGCGCCGTCTACTCCTATCTCATGAAGGCGGAGCCGGACTACCGGGACAGGGTGCGGGTGATCACGGTGCTGCCGGGCCTGGACACCCTGCCCCTCGTCGTGCGACCGGATCTCTCCCCGGAGCTGAAGGAGCGCCTGCGCCAGCTCTTCCTCCGGGCGCACGAGGACCCCGAGGGGCGCCAGGCCCTCGAGGTGCTCCACGTAGAGCGCTTCCAGCCTGCCAGCGACACCGTGTACGAGCCGATCCGCAACATGGTGAGAGAGATGAGGGAGGGCCGATGAGGCAGCCTGGCGCCCCGGAGTCCGTGCGCTACCCGATCGGCCTCAAGATCATGTCGAGCTTCGTCCTGCTGGTCGTCCTCCTCGGGGGCGCGCTGACCTTCGAGGCCCGCCGCAGCCTCGGCGGCAACCTGAGCCGGCAGATCGACCTGCGGGCCGGCGCCCTGGCCGAGAGCATCGCCGCCCAGACGCCCGACCATATGAACATCGGCGACTACTACACCCTCTACCAACTGCTGCTCACCAGCCTGGAGCACAACGAGGACGTCCGCTACATCTTCATCCTCAACGCCGATGGGGACGTGGTTGCCAGCACCTTCGGGAGCACCCTGCCCCCCGGCCTGGCCGAGGTCAACAGCCTCAGGCCCGGCGAGGCCCGCCGCGTGACGGTCATCGCCACGCCGGAGGGCATGGTGCGGGACGTGGCCGTCCCCCTGCCGGGCGGGGCCGGGGAAGGGGTGGTGCGCGTGGGCGTCTCCGAGACGGCGGCGCGCCAGGCGGTGGCCGCCACCACCCGGCGCCTCCTCCTGGTCATCTCCCTCGTCCTGGTGGCGGGCACCATCGCGGCCTTCGGCCTCATCCATGCGCTCACGCGTTCCCTGCAGCGCCTGGTCAAGGTGACGCGCGCCTTCGCCGCTGGCGACCTCTCGCGCCGGGCCGGCCTGGTATCGCGGGACGAGATCGGCGTTCTGGGCGTCGCCTTCGACCAAATGGCCGACAACATCCAACGGCTCGTGGAGGAGTTGCAGCGCAAGGAGTCGGCCAGGCTGCAACTGCTGCGCAAGGTCATCTCGGCGCAGGAGGAGGAGCGGAAGCGGGTGGCCAGGGAGCTGCACGACGAGATCGGGCAGTGCTTCACCTCCCTCGCCGTAGGCCTGCGGGCGCTCGAGCAGTTGGAGGACGCGGCCGAGATGCGCCGGCGCGCCGGGGAACTGCGGGCCCTGGCGGCGGCGGCGGTGGAGGACGTGCAGCACCTGTCGCGCCTGCTGCGGCCGAGCGTGCTGGACGACCTGGGGCTGGGGCCGGCGCTGGAGCGGTGTGCCCGGGAGATGACGCTGCGCTTCGGCTTCCCGGTGCGGGTGAGCCTCGTCGGCCTGGAGGAGCGCTTGCCCATGGAGGTGGAGACGGCTCTCTACCGGATCATCCAGGAAGGGCTCACGAACGTGGGGCGCCATGCCCGCGCCACGGAGGCGCGCGTCCTGGTGGAGCGCCGGGGGGGCGAGGTGGTCGCCGTCATCGAGGACGACGGCAGGGGCTTCGACGCCCGGGCGCTGCTGGGGGAGGGACAGGAGGCGGACCGCTATCTCGGCATCTTCGGCATGCAGGAGCGGGCCACGCTGATCGGAGGCACCCTGACGCTGGAGAGCGAGCCGGGTCGCGGGACGCGCATCACGGTGAGGGTACCCGTGCCGGCCGGCAGGGAGGGCAGGAGGCATGGACAAGATCAGGCTGCTGCTGGTTGACGATCACGCCGTGTTGCGGGCGGGGCTCAGGTTCCTCCTCAACGCCCAGCCCGACATGGAGGTGGTGGGAGAGGCGTCCGACGGGGTGGAGGCGGCCCGGCTGGCGGAGGAACTGCGGCCCGACGTCGTGCTCATGGACCTGACCATGCCGGGAGGGGGCGGCATCGAGGCGACCCGCAAGGTGCGGGAGGCGTGCCCCGAGACGAAGGTGCTGGTCCTGACCATGCAGGACGACGCCGGTTACGTGAGGGAGGCCCTGGCCGCGGGCGCGTCCGGGTTCGTGCTGAAGCAGGCCGCCGACAACGACCTGCTCTCGGCCATCCGGACGGTGCACGCCAGCCGCACGATGGTGTTCGCCGGCCCTTCCTTCGGGTCGGGTCAGACCCCTTCCTGGCTGACAGGAGGTCGGGAGGGGGCGAAACCCAGCGGGCTGGCGCTCTTGACGGAGCGGGAGAAGGAAGTGGTGCGGCTGCTGGCGCTGGGACACACGAATCAGGAGGTGGCGGAGCTCCTGTACATCAGCGTGAAGACGGTGGACAGCCACCGCACCCGCATCATGGAGAAGCTGGGCCTGTCCCGGCGCGCGGAGCTGGTGCGCTTCGCCCTGGAGAACGGGCTGGTGTCCCTGCCAGGCAGCCCGAACCGGTGAACCCGGTCACCCCGGCGGGGAAATAACCTGATGCCCGATCAGGTAAATGCCCTCTATTCTTGTTGACAAAGAGTACGAATCTCGCCGCGTGCTTACCCGAGCCAGGTGGGGGGTGAGGGGGAACTGGCTGAGGGGACTAGGTTCCGCGCGCCGTTCTTCGGCTTTCCCGGAAAAACCTTCTGGGTGAGAGGGTGACGGTTTTTGCGCCTGGACAGGAGGACGTTTCTCAAGGCTTCCGCCGCCGGCGCCGCGGGAGCGAGCGTGATCGGACGGCTCCTGGGTTTGCCGAACCCCGTTGCCCGCGCGCTGCAGGAGGGGGGCGCGGCCCCGGCGGAGGAGAAGTGGGTGCGCACGGTGTGCCGCCAGTGCCCGGGGGGCTGCGGCGTGCAGGTGCGCGTGGTCGGCGGCCGGGCGGTCAAGATCGAGGGCAACCCGGACCACCCCATCAACTTCGGCCGGCTCTGCCCCAAGGGCCAGGCCGGCCTGCAGGTCCTCTACGACCCCGACCGGATCAAGACGCCGCTCAAGCGGACCAACCCCAAGAAGGGCCTGGACCAGGATCCCGGCTTCGTGCCGGTGAGCTGGGACGAGGCCCTGGATGCGGTGGCCGCCAAGCTGCGCCAGCTCCGCGACGAGGGCAAGTCCCACACCCTGGCGATCCTGGGGGGCCGCTATCGTGGTCACGCGCCCGCGATCACCGGGGCCTTCCTGACCCTGTACGGGTCGCCCAATGACATCGGGCACTCCAGCATCTGCTCGGACGCCAGCGTCATCGCCCACTACCTGACCGACGGCAACAGGTCGTACCAGGGCTACGACTGGGACAACACCAACTACGTCCTGTGCTTCGGGGGCGCCTTCCTCGAAGCCTTCCGGCCGACGACCCGGCTGTTGCGCGCCTGGGGCCACCTGCGGCGCGGCCGGCCGGTGCGGGCCAAGTTCGTCCAGGTGGACGTGCGCCTGTCGGTGACCGCCGCCAAGGCGGACGAGTGGCTGGTGGTCAAGCCGGGCACCGATGCCGCCCTGGCCCTGGGCCTGGCCCACGTCATCCTCACGGAGGGGCTGTGGGACCGCGGGTTCGTGGGCGACTTCAACCGCCCGGGCCTGCGCTTCGAGGCGGGGGTGGCCATCGACCCGGCGTCGTTCACCGAGCGGTGGACCTACGGCCTCGCCGACTGGTGGAACAACGTGGTCAAGGACGCCACGCCCGAGTGGGCGGAGCAGATCTGCGGCGTCCCGGCGGCGACGATCCGCCGCATCGCGGTGGAGTTCGCCACCACCAAGCCGGCGGTGGCCACGGGAGAGCGGGGTGCGGGCGCGCACACCAACGGTTGCTACAACCGCATGGCGGTCCACGCCCTGAACGCGCTGGTGGGGAGCATGTACTCGGTCGGCGGCGTGCGGCGGCAGGTCAACCCGCCTTACGCCAAGCTGCCGAGCACCGAGGACTACATGGACGAGACGGCCCGGGCCGTGGCGGAGCGGGTGCAGAGGGGCGAGCTGCTGCGCATCGACAAGGCCGGCAGCCACGACTTCCCCTTCGCCAAGAACCGGTACCAGGACGTGGCGGACAACCACCTGAAGGGAGACCCCTACAGGCTCAACGCCGTCATCGTCTACCTGACCAACCCCCTCTTCACGCCCATGAGCCCGCAGCGGTTCGAGGAAGCGTTCAAGGACGTCTTCGTGGTGGAGACCACGTCGTACATGAGCGAAACGGCCCTGTACGCCGACTACATCCTGCCGGACCACTCCTACCTGGAGACGTACCTGGACGACCCGATCTACCCGAGCCTCGGCTACCCCTGCACCGGGATCCGCCAGCCGGTGGTCAAGCCCCTGTACGATACCCGCGCCTGGGGCGACATCATGATCGAGCTGGGCAAGCGGATGGGCGGGAAGATGGCGGACTACTTCAACCTCCTCGGGAGCTGGGAGAACGTGCTGAGGACGGTGGCCGGCGGATTGCCCATCTCCTGGGAGGAGTGGCTGGACAAAGGCGTGTGGTACGACCCCCGCTACCCGTGGGAGTACCGGGACGGGAAGTTCTACGAGAACGGCGTCGAGATGACTCCCGAGCAGGTGAAAGCCAAGGTCCTCACCACGCCGACGGGGCGCTTCGAGTTCCGGTCCAAGAAGCTGGAGGAACACGGCTACAACCCGTACCCGCATTACGAGGAGCCGCGGCGGGCCGGGGGACCGGGGTTCGACCTGTACCTGATCACGCCCAAGCTCATCACCCACGCCGAGGGACGGGGCGCCAACCAGCCGTGGCTGCAGGAGTGCTTCGCCGTCCACGTCAAGGAGGCGTGGGACAACCCGCTGGAGATCAACCCCCGCACCGCCGCGGCCCGCGGCATCGGGGACGGCGACCTGGTGTGGGTGGAGTCGCCGGTCGGGAAGCTGAAGGTGAGGGCGAAGCTCAACCCCGGCTGCCCGCCCGACGTGGTGGTCATCCCCTTCGAGCGGGGCCACCGGGCCTACGGACGCTGGGCCACGGCCAAGGACACCGGCGTGCACCCCAACTACATCATGGCCAACCTGAGCGACCCGGTCTCGGGGCAGCACGCGTACAACGATACCATGGTCAAGGTCTACAAGGCGTAAGGGGTGGGGTGCATGGCGCGCTGGGGAATGGTCATCGACCTGGACAAGTGCACCGCCTGCCAGGCCTGCACCGTGGCCTGCCGGGCCGAGAACAACGTCTACTTCCAGGGGCCGGAGGAGACGAGGAAGGGCCGGGCCAAGTTCTGGAACGAGGTGCTGACGTTCGTGGAGGGGGAGTTCCCGGACGTCACCGTGCGCTTCATCCCCCGGCCCTGCATGCACTGCGAGAACCCGCCCTGCGTGAAGGTCTGCCCCGTGGGGGCGACCTACCGGACGGAGGACGGGCTGGTGCTCCAGCGCTACGAGCGCTGCATCGGCTGCCGGTACTGCATGTCCGCCTGCCCGTACGGGGCGCGCTACTTCAACTGGTTCGAGACCGAGGTGCCTCAACCGATGGACCAGCACCGCAACCCGGACGTGCCCTTGCGGCCCCGGGGCGTGGTGGAGAAGTGCACCTTTTGCGTCCAGCGGCTGGAGAAGGCGCTGGCCAGGGCGCGGGCCGAGGGCCGGGAACTCAGGGACGAGGACGTGGTGCGTCTGCCGGCTGCGGATTCCGACGGAAACCGACCACCCATTCCGATTCATTCCGACCACCTGTTCCGAGGGAAAGCGACCACCGATTCCGAGGCAAAGCGACCACCGATTCCGATTCAT
>JBBIPI010000059.1:0-8584 GCA_037442985.1 Clostridiales bacterium | reverse complement strand
TCGAATGTCAGGAATTGGTCATAAAAGATTATAACCTGACGCGATGGGGGCGAGCAAGGGGGAGGGAGCAGGCCCGGGGGTTGGTACCTGCCCGAAAGCGGCCTGCCTGTCTGGCCGGCCCGGCGCCGCCGCAGACGCAGCCGGCGCGGTGTGATATGATCCTCGTGTGCGCCGACGAGGGGGGCGAACGGTGAGCGGCTCGATCGTGCGGGACCCGGGCCTTGCCCCTGCCGGCCGGGCGAAGATCGATTGGGCGCGGGAGCGCATGCCGGTGCTGGCGGCGGTGGGGAAGGAGATCGCGGCCGCCGGGAGCCTGCGCGGCCGGCGCGTGGGGTTGGCCCTGCACGTGGAGGCCAAGACGGCCTGCCTGGCCCTGGCGCTCCTCGACGCCGGGGCGCAGGTGTCGGTGGCCGGGTGCAACCCCCTCTCGACCCAGGACGACGTGGCGGCCGCCCTGGCGGAGGCGGGGATACGCGTGTACGCCTGGCGCGGGGCCACGGCCGCCGAGTACGAGGCGTTCCTCGGCCGCGTCCTGGAGGACGGCCCGGAACTGGTCATCGACGACGGGGGCGACCTGATCACCCTGCTCCACACCAGGCGCCGGGACCTGCTGCCGCGCGTGGCGGGAGGCACCGAGGAGACGACGACGGGCATCCACCGCCTGCGGGCGATGGAGCGCGAGGGCGTGCTCTCCTTCCCGGTCATGGCGGTGAACGACGCCCGCTGCAAGCACCTCTTCGACAACCGCTACGGGACCGGCCAGTCCACCTGGGACGGCATCATGCGCACCACCAACCTGCTGGTGGCCGGCAAGGCGGTGGTCGTCCTCGGATACGGGTGGTGCGGGAAGGGCGTCGCCCTGCGGGCCCGCGGCCTGGGGGCGCGGGTCATCGTCTGCGAGGTGGACCCGGTGGCGGCCTGCGAGGCGCTCAACGACGGCTTCGAGGTCTTGCCCGCCCTGGAGGCGGCCGCCCGGGGTGACGTCTTCGTCACCGTGACCGGCTGCGCCGGCGTCCTGCGGCGGGAGCACTTCGAGCGCATGAAGGACGGGGCGCTGCTGGCCAACGCCGGCCACTTCGACGTGGAGATCTCCAAGCCCGACCTGGCCGCCCTGGCCGTCGAGCGGCGGGTGGTGCGCCCGAACGTGGAGGAGTTCCGCCTGGCCGACGGGCGGCGCCTGTACCTGCTGGCGGAGGGGCGGCTGGTCAACCTGGCCGCCGGCGACGGCCACCCGGTGGAGATCATGGACCTGAGCTTCGCCCTGCAGGCCCTGGCGTTGGCGTACGTCGCCGAGCACGCCCGGGCGCTGGGGGCGCGGGTGGTGCCCCTGCCACGGGAGCTGGACGAGCGGGTGGCGCGCCTACACCTGCAGGCGCGGGGGGTGACCATCGACGCCCTCACCGAGCAGCAGGCCGCCTACCTCGCCGCTTGGAACCCGTGAGACGCCGCTTGCGTTGGCGTGACCTGATCCGCCGGCGCTTTGCCTACGCCAACTCGGAGAGATCCGGCGCCCTGGCGATCTTCTCCTCCGGCGGCATCCGCCGGTAGCGTTCCATGGCCGCCTTCTCTTCGTCCAGCACGTGCCTTGCAATTCGCGCCCGCCCCACGGAGGTCAATGGGCGCATCCCCTCCCGCCTGTTCCGTGCCTCCCGCCCGGGTCACGGGGCATCTAACAACCCGTCCCCCGGCGCGCGCCGCGCCCTTCCCTCGCTTCACGGCAGGCGTAATGGCGGCGGGCGGATCGCTATAGACATGGGTGCCGGGGAGGGACCGCTGCGGGCCAGGGGGGACGGGAGCGGTGGGGGAGGGGCGCTGGAAGCGGGCGCTGCGCGTGGCGGCGGTGGCGCTGCTGCTCCTCGCGGCCTTGCAGGTGTCGGCCCCGCGCGGGCAGGGCCCGCACCGGACGGCGGAGGCGCGCGCCGCGGGGCCCTGCGGCCCGGACCGCACCCTGCGGCCAGCGGTGCCGCCCCAGCGCGGTCCCGACGTGGTTGAACTGCAGGAACGCCTGCGCGAACTCGGCCTCTACGCCGGCCCGGTTGACGGCGTCTACGCCGGCGGTACGGTGGCGGCCGTGCGGGAACTGCAGCGGCGCCGGCGCCTTCCTCCCACCGGCGAGGTGGACGACCGCGCCTGGCTGCTCCTGGACGACCCGGGCGGGCGGCCGGGGCGGTCCGAGCAGGCGGCAAGCGCGCCACCCCCGGGGAGGGTGGCCATCGACATCGAGCTGGCGACCCAAACCCTGACGGTGCTGGTGGACGGCCGCCCCTTCCGCACCTTCACCGTGGCCATCGGCAAGCCCTGGTCGCCCTCACCGCCCGGCGAGTGGAAGATCGTGGAGAAGGCGTACGAGTCCGGCGGCGCCTTCGGGACGCGCTGGCTGGGCCTCGACGTCCCCTGGGGCAGCTACGGGATCCACGGCACCAACCGCCCCTGGAGCATCGGACGGCAGGCCAGCGCCGGCTGCATCCGCATGCACAACCACGACATCGAGCAATTGTTCGACTGGGTCGAGGTGGGCACGCCGGTCACCATCCGGGGCGAACTCCCCTCCGAGCTGTGGGGCACCTACCGCCTGGGCAGCGCCGGCCTGGTCGTCGTGGCGCTGCAGGTGCGCCTGCGCGAGGCGGGGTTCTCCGCCGGGCGCGCCGACGGGCGGTTCGGGGAGCGCACGCAGGCGGCGGTGCGGGGCCTGCAGTCGTTCTACGGCCTGCCGGCCGACGGCGTGGCGGGGAACGCCGAGCTGTACCTCCTGGGCCTGAAGCGGCCCGCGGAGCAAGGGAGGACCGGCGGCGGCACGCGGCCGCCCCTGCCGGGTGATCCGGGAGGGATGCGCCTTGGTCGCAGGCCGTAGGTGGCGCCTCTGGCTGGCCGTATCCCTCGCGGCCGCCGCCCTGGGGGCGGCCGCCACCGGTTATTGGTGGCTGTACCTGCGGACGGAGCCGGGGATGGTCCGCTACGACCCGGACGCCCGGCTCGACCCCGCCCGGACGTACTCGCTGCAGCTCTGGGACTACCGCTGGCCCACCGCCCCGGACGGCACCCCGTACGAGAGCTGGCTCCGGTCCACCCTGGCGGAGTTCGGCCGCCGCCATCCCAACGTGCGCGTGGAGTACCGGCTCCTGGACCCCGCCGGCGGCGCGGCGGAGCTGGAGGAAGCCCTGCGCCAGGGCCGGCCCCCGGATGTGTACGCCACTTGGCCCGGCCAGCCGGTGTTCTACGATCGCCGGCTCCAGGTGCCCGCAGACCTCTACTTCACCCGCGAGGAGAGGGGGCGCAGGGAGGCTCCGCCCGCCTACGTCGCCGCGGCGCTGCGCGCCGCCGGCCACGGTGGCCGCCTCAGCGCCTGGCCACGCTTCCTGGTCGCCCACCTCTGGCCCGGCCACCGCGAGGCGCTGGCCAGGGCCGGCCTGGACGTCCGGGCCGTGACGGGGCAGGGTTGGGACTGGAACTCCCTGAGCGCGGCGCTCTCGGCGCGGCCCGAGCGGGAGGCGGGCCTGATCGTGAACCCCTTGGGCACCGCCGCCTTCGAGGATCTGCTCCACGCCCGGGCCGGCCCGTCCGGGTCGCCCCTGTGGACCAGGCAGGGGGTGGCCGAGGTGGCCGCCTGGCTGGCCCAACTGCGCCACAGCGAGTTGCTCACCGTCCCGGCCCCGGAAGAGGCGGGGGACGTCCCGATCGGTCACCTCCTCGGGGGAAGGGCGCTGGCCGTTGCCGGGGCCAGCCCCTGGCTGGTCGCCAAGCTGGCCTACCTGCAGCCGGGAGGCCCGGGGGACGGGCCGCTCGTCCTCCTGCCGGTGCCCACCCCGCCCGGGAATCCGCCCGCCCTGCGGCTGGAGGCCTCGGTCCTGATCGTGTTCCGCCAGCGGGACTACCAGGGGCACAACCACACCCGGGCGGCTGTCGAGCTGGCCCGCTACCTCAGTACGGCACGCCACCCCTGGGCGCTGCCGGGCACGCCCATCCTCCCCGCCTACCGGCCCGCCTGGGAGGAATGGCGGATGGCCGGCGGGTTTCCCCCTGCGCTCGTCCCCCTGGTGGAGTCATCCTCCGGCCCGGAGGGAGGGGACGCCGGCGCGGCGACGGCGCGCGCGCGCCACCTGGCGGACGCCTCCGAGGCCCTGGCCGCCTTCTGGTCGGGCCGCCTCGACCATCGGGCCCTGGCGGAACGGCTGGGCCGGGAGGCGCCGCCCGCGCCGCCAGCGCCGCCCTGGTGGCGCCGCCTGCTGCCCTAAGCGGCTCCCCGGCCGGCTTCCGCCCGTGCTAGGATACTGGGGGACCCGGGAAGGAGGTCTACCCGTGGACGTCGTCATCCGGGGCGCCTGCGTCGTCACGATGGACAAGGACCTGGGGGTCGTGGACCCGGGGGAGGTGGGCGTAGCCGGCGGCCGCATCGCCTACGTCCGGCCGCTGGCCGCGGGCGGGCCGGCCCGCGGAGCCGACCCGGCGGATCACGGGGAGGCGGGCGGCGGGGAACGGCCGCCCCAGGTGATCGACGGGCGGGGCAAAGTGCTCCTGCCCGGCTTCGTCAACGCCCACTGCCACGCCGCCATGACCCTCCTGCGCGGCTACGCCGACGACATGACGCTCATGCCCTGGCTGGAGGAGAGGATCTGGCCGGCCGAGTCCCGCCTCACGGGCGAGGACGTGTACTGGGGCACCCTGCTGGCGGCGGTGGAGATGCTCAAGGCGGGCGTGACGGCCTTCGCCGACATGTACTTCTTCATGGACGACGCGGCGCAGGCCTGCGTCGACGCCGGGATCCGGGCCTCGCTCTCCGTGGGGCTCATCGGCGGCGGTCCCGACGGGAGGATGGCACCCGACGCCGAGGCCAAGCTGGCCCGGGGCGTCGACTTCCACCGCCGCTGGCACGGGGCGGCCGGCGGACGCCTCACGGCCATGCTGGGGCCGCACGCCCCCTACACCTGCCCGCCCGAGTTCCTGCGGCTGGTGCTGGAGGCGGCGGAAGCCGGCGACATCCCCATCCACATCCACCTCTCCGAGACGGCGGGGGAGGTGGAGCGCTGCCGGGCCGAGCACGGGTGCTCGCCCGTACAGCTCATGGAGCGCCTGGGGCTCTTCGAGCGGCCGGTGCTGGCCGCGCACTGCGTGCACGTGGACGCCGCCGACCGGGCCATCCTGGCGCGCATGCGGGGCGGGGTGGCCCACAACCCCATCAGCAACCTGAAGCTGGCCAGCGGCATCGCGCCCGTGGCCGCCATGCTGGCGGAGGGGGTGCCGGTCGGGCTGGGCACCGACGGGGCCGCCAGCACCAACGCCCTGGGGATGTTCGAGGAGCTGAGGCTGGCCGCCCTCTTGCAGAAGGTGACCACCGGCGACCCGACCGTCCTGCCCGCCCCCGCGGTCCTGGAGCTGGCCACCCTGGGAGGGGCGCGCGCCCTCTCCCTGGCGGACCGCATCGGGTCCATCACCCCGGGGAAGGAGGCCGACCTGGTGCTGGTGGACCTGGAGCACCCGCGCCTGACCCCCCGCCACGACGTCCTCTCCCTGCTCGCCTACTCGGGCCAGGACGGCGACGTGGACACCGTCCTGGTGGCCGGCCGCGTGGTGGTCCGGGACGGGCGGGTGCTGACCGTGGACGAGGAGCGGGTGCGGGCCGAGGCGGCGGCGCGGGCGCGCCGCCTGGTGGGGGAGGCCTAGCGGTGGCGGACGCGCCCGACGGGGAGAAGGCCTACGGGTCGCGGGGCTGCATCGTCTGCGGGCGGGAGAACCCGGCCGGGCTGCGCGTGACCTACCACGCGGCCGCCGGACGATCCCGCGCCGAGGTCACCCCGCCGGCTCGCTTCCAGGGCTTCGACGGCACCCTCCACGGCGGCATCGTCTCGGCCCTCCTGGACGACGCCATGTGGTACGCCGCCTACTCCGCCGGCATGTTCACCATGACGGCCGAGCTCACCGTCCGCTTCAAGAAGCCGGTCCCCGTGGAGCGGCCCCTGCGCCTGGAGGGCCGCCTGCTCGCCCGCCGCGGCCGCCTGGCCGAGATGGCGGCCGAACTGCGCGACGCGGCAGGGGAGGTGCTGGCCGAGGCCAGGGCCAAGTTCCTCGCCGTCCCCGAGGATATGCGCCTCCGCCTGGGCGCCGCCACGGCCATCGAGGGGCGGCCGGCCGCGGGGGCGAACCCGGCCTCGGCACCGTAGATCGGGACCGTCCCGGGCGCGCCCGGGGGCGCTGGCGGGTGTGGCCGCGCGGAGCTGGTATACTCTATCCTGTGCCCGTGCGCACCCTCTACTTGGTACGTCACGCGGAGACGATCTGGAACCGCAGCGGCCGCTACCAGGGGCAGACGGACGTCCCCTTAAGCGAAGAAGGGTACCGGCAGGCGCGGCTCCTGGCGTCCCGGCTGGCCCGCCGCGCCCGGAGGGAGCCCTTCGACGCCCTGTGGTCCAGCGACCTGCTGCGCGCCCGGCAGACGGCCGCGGTGCTGGGCGAGGCCCTGGGCCTGGCGGTGCGGGTCCACCCCGGCCTCAGGGAGATGGACTTCGGCGCCTGGGAAGGTCTGACGTACGCCGAGATCGAAAGATCCTTCCCCGAGAACCTGGAAGCCTACCGCCGCGACCCGGTGCACACCCGGCCTCCCGGCGGGGAATGCTTCGCCGAGGTCGTGGCGCGGGTGGGCGCCGCCTTCGCGGACATCCTGGGCGAGGAGTGGCGCAGGGCCGTGGTCGTGGCCCACGGCGCCTCGCTCAAGGGGTGGCTCGGTACCCTGTTCGGCTGGGACCCCGCCCGGCGCAGACGGCTGCTCATGGACAACACCGGGCTGACCATCGTGAGGCTGCAGGGGGAGCAGGCGAGGCTGGTCACCTACAACGACGCCTCGCATCTGGAGGGCGAGGGGGAAGAGGGTTGAGCGGGTGCTGACGGAATACGTCGGCTTCGACCTGGAGACGACGGGCGTGGACCCCGAGCGCGACGCCATCATCCAGATCGGCGCCGTGCTCGTCGCCGGGGGCAGGCCGGTGGCGCGCTGGGGCGCCCTCGTCAACCCCGGCCGCCCCGTGCCCGTGGCGGTGCAGCGGCTCACCGGTATCACCGACGAGGCCCTGGCCGGGCAACCGGCCCTCGAGGAAGTCCTGCCGGCCTTCCTGCAGTTCGCCGGCCAGCGGCCGCTGGTGGCCCACAACGCGCCCTTCGACCGTTCCTTCCTCGACGCCGCCTGTCGCCGCTGCCTGGGCACCCCCTGGACGGGGACGATGTACGACACCCTGGAGCTGGCCCGGCTCGCCCTGCCGGGCCCGGCCGGGCACCGCCTGGAGGAGGTGGCCGCCCGGCTGGGCGTGCCCGTCGTCAGGAGCCACGACGCCCTGGCGGACGCCGAGGCCGCGGCGCTCGTCTTCGCCCGGCTCCTGGACGTGCTGCGCTCCTACCCCGCGGCGGCTTTGAGGCGGGCGGCCGCGTTCCTGGGCGCCGCCGACCCGCTGCTGGCCGCCCTGGCCGGTTGGGCGGCCCTGGCCGGGCCGCCCCCCGTTGCCCCCGACGTCGCCGCGGGGGCGCGAGGGGACGACGGCGAAGGCTCGCGGCCGGGGGACGCGTCGCGGGCGCCCCGCCTGGACAGGTGGCCGGACCCCGAGGAGATCGCCGCCTGGCTGGAGAGGGGGGGCGCCGTGGCCGCCTCCCTCCCGGGCTACGAGCCGCGCCCCGGGCAGCTGCGGATGCTGCGGGCGGTGGCGGCGACCCTCGCCGAGGGCGGCGCCCTCATCGTGGAGGCCGGCACCGGCACCGGCAAGTCGCTCGCCTACCTGCTGCCGGCCTTGGCCCTGGCCGCCGCCACCGGTCAGCGGGTGGTAGTCTCGACCCACACCCTCCAGCTTCAGGAGCAGATCTGGCGCAAGGACCTGCCCCTGCTGGCCGGGGCGCTGCCCCTGCCCGTCCGCGCCGCCCTGGTCAAGGGGCGCTCCAACTACGTCTGCCTTTGGAAGTGGGAGGAGCTGCAGCCGGAGCAGGTCGGCCACCCCCAGGACGCGCGGCTGTACGCCCGCCTGGCCCTGTGGCTCGGCCGCAGCGAGACGGGCGACCGGTCGGAGCTGAGCCTGCGCCGCGAGGAGGAGGCCGCCTGGGCGGCCGTGGCCGTCGACGAGGCCTGCGCCGGCGACCGCTGCCGCCACGGCGAGCGCTGCCCCTACCTGCGCGCCCGCCAGCAGGCCGCCCAGGCCTCCCTGCTCATCGTCAACCACGCCCTCCTCCTGGCCGACGCCACCACCGACAACCGCGTCCTGCCGCCGTACCGGCACCTGATCTGCGACGAGGCCCACCACCTCCCGGAGGTCGCCTCCCAGCAGTTCGCCGTGCGCCTCTCTGAGGCAGAGTTGCTGCGGCTCCTGGACGGCCTCCACCGCCCCGGGGCGCGCGGCGCCCCTGGCCTCCTCGACCGCTTGGGTCGCCACCCCGAGGGGGAGGTGGCAGCGGCCCGCGCCGCGGTGGGTCCGGCCCGGGAAGCGGTGGGCGAGCTCTTCGCCGCCCTGCGCGCGGTCGCCGGCCGCGACCTGCAGGCCGGGGAGGGCGGCGCCTGGCGGCTCACCGTCCTGGCGCGGCGGCCTGGCTGGCCGGCGGTGGTGGCGGCGGCCGAGAA
>JBBIPI010000058.1:0-8619 GCA_037442985.1 Clostridiales bacterium | reverse complement strand
CATGCGCTCGATCACGTAGCTCCGGATCGACCACAGGTCGCTCGTGTTCGTGACATCAGCCTGGACGGGGAAGGCGTTCACCCCTTGGTTGCGAAGGTACTCGACCAAGTCGAGCCCGTCCTGGTAGCTGCGGAAGAAGTGAACGGCGACCGACGCCGCGCCGTTGAGACCGGCAGCGAGGGCGAATGCCTGGCCCATGCCGCCGTCCTTGCCGGCGCCGCTGATGAACACGCGCTTCCCTTCGACGCCGGCGCGCAGCTCGGGGCCGAAGCGAAACTTCTCGGGGTCGACGGTAAACGCCATGCAGTGCCACTCCCGCGGTTGATGGTGATGCGCAGTCTACCGCGCGGGACGTATTCAGGCTACGAAGGGCTTGGCACGAAGTTATCCGATTGAGCTATGTTTCATTCGCCGCAGGTAATCGGATTTCGAAGGTGGCGCCGTGCCCCGGCTGGGAGTGGAGGCGGACCTCGCCGCCCATCGCCCGAACCAGTTCCGCCACGATGGCGAGCCCGAGGCCGCTGCCCCCTTCCCTCCGGCTCCTGCCTCGGTCGATGCGGTAGAAGCGATCGAAGACGCGAGCCTGCGCCTCCTCAGGGATGCCTGGGCCGAAGTCTTGTACCCAAAGCACCGCCTCGATGCCATCGCGCCGGGCCCCGATGACCACCCGGCCGCCGTCGGCGCCGGCCCCGCCTTCCAGCCGGCGCGGGCTGCCCGCGACCGCGAGGGGGCCGGGCGGCGCGGCGCGGGACTGCTCCGTCCCTAGGGCCGGGGTCAACCGGCCTGCGCGGGTGCCGGCGGTTGGGGTGCGGGCGGCGTGAGGGCGCGGGCCAGGGCGGCGGCCGCGTCCACGTAGCCGGCTCCCTGGGCGTCGGGCGGGTAGCCCCGGTCCTCCGCGGTTTCCTTGAGGATCGCCTTGACCTGGTCGGGCGTGAGGGACGGGTTCCTCTGCAGGAGCAGGGCGGCCACGCCCGCCACGATGGGCGTGGCCATGGAGGTCCCGGAGAGCAGCGCGTAGGCGTCGCCGTGGCGGGCGGCCCTCGCGGACCGGTCCAGGAACGAGTTGGGCGCCCGCAGGGAGATCACGTCCACGCCCGGGGCGACCACGTCCGGCTTGGTCACCCCTTCCGGGGTGGGGCCGCGGCTGGAGAAGGAGGCCAGGGCGTCGTCGGCGCGCTCCGCCGTGCGCCGGTCGTCCATCGCCCCCACGGTGATCACCTTGGGATCGATGCCCGGCGACTGGATCGTCCGGTCGTCCGGTCCGGCGTTGCCGGCGGCCACGCAGCAGACGATGCCCGCCTCCCAGGCCCGCTCGACCATCTGGCAGAGGGGATCCTCCCGGTAGGGGAGGGAGGCCGGACCGCCGAGGGAGAGGGAGATCACCCGGATCCCGTAACGGTCCCGGTGGTCCAGGCACCATTGGATGCCGGCCATGACCGTGGAGGCGGCGCCGCCCCCGTCCTTGCCGAGCACCTTCACCCCCACCAGGTCGGCCTCCCAGGCCGGCCCCCGGTAGCGCCCTCCCGAGGCGTGCCCGTTACCGACCGCGTCGCCGGCGCAGTGGGTGCCGTGCCCGTTGTCGTCGTAGGGCCACCTCCTCCCCTCCACCAGGTCGGCGAACGCCCGGAGGCGGTTGCGCGGCCGCACCAGGTCCGGGTGCGGGTAGACGCCCGTGTCGACGATGGCCACGGTCACGCCCCGACCCGTGACCCCCGCCTCCCAGGCCCGGTCGACCCTGACGGCGGGTGCGGCCACGTCCAGGAGCGCGCGCACCGGGTAGTCCAGGGTGACCCGCGCGACGCGCTCGTCCCCCAGGAGCGCGGGCAGGGCGGCGACGGGCACGTCGGCGGCCAGCCCGTTCACGGCGGGGAGGTGGTGACGCAGCCGCCCACCCAGGGCGCGGAGGGTCCGCGACCAGGAGGCGGCGTCCAGGATGGCGGCCTGGCCGGTGTACTGGACGATGACCGGCAGCAGCGAGGACTGGCGCAGCCGGCGGACCGGGCGGTGGAAGAGGCACGGGAGGAGGGACGGGGGGCGCATCAGCTCCAGCAGCGCGTGGCGCAGGCGCCGGTCCATCTTGCGGGCGTGGGCCCGGTACACGCTGAGTTCATCCATGGCAGGTCCCCCCCGGCAGGCTATGCACCCGTCGCCGCCGAGGTACCGCGGAGGGACCGTTGTCCCGGCACGGGGCGGGGCGGCAGCCGCATAGACTGAGATGTCGAGGCCGCCTGGCAGCGCGGCCGTTTCACGCCTCTTCGGGGAGGGAACGAGGATGCCGGAGGCGACGCGTTACGCAGCCTGGGGCGCGGATGCCGAGGCGCCGGGGGACCGGCCGGAGGAGGGCGAGGCCCCCGAGCGACCCCGGCCCAACCCGCCGGCGAGGGACGTCTGGCGGAGGAGCGGCGACGACCCCCGCAAAAAGGGGGCGGGGAGCGAGGCCGAAACGGGCGCGCCCGGGCCGGGCGGGGAGCCGCCGGCCCTGCCGGCCCCGGCGCCGCCTCCCAGGGAGGCCGTCCTGCACCAACTCACGTCCTTCATGAAGTCCCTCAGCGAACTGGCCAGGCGGGTGGACGTTACCTCCCAGTACCTGGCCGCCATCCTCGAGGTCTGGACCATGACGCCCGAGGCCTTCGACCGGAAGTACCCGGCCCGCGTGTCAGCCGACCCCGTCATCCGTTCCGCCGAGCCGACCACCCCCGCGGCGGGGGCGATGGAGAAGGCGGGGCTGGCGCTGCCCAACGTGGACATCGGCACCCTGATCAAGGTGCTGCAGGCGCTGGAAGGCCTGCGGCAACTCCTCTCCCAGCTCGACCTGGGCCGGACGGTCGGGACGCGTGAGGAGGCGACGCGCGGGTGAACGGGCAGGATCCCCTCATGGCGCTCCTGAACCAGGCGGCCGGCCTCTGGGCCACCCTCTCCGAGGCGCAGCGGGAGCAGATGCTGGCCTACGCCCGCCAGGTGAGCCGGCTGCTGGGCCGGGACCTCCCGCCCGAGGCCGCGGAAGGGCTGCCGGCCCTGGTGGAGCAGGTGCAGGCGCAGCTGCAGGCCCTGGACGGGGAGAGCTTCACAGCCCTGGCCGAGCGAGGGCTGGGCGACGCCCGGGTGATGGAGGCGATCCAGACCCTCACCCGCCTGCTCGACAGCACCAAGTGATCCCTCGTCTCATAGCCTGGAATGGGCGGCAGCGTCGCACGTCTGTCGCCGCCCTCCCCACCTTCGGCGACGGGGAAAGGGGTGAATCGCTATGCCGGGTCTGAAGGTCGAGCCCCAGGCGCTGAAGACGCTGGCCGTGGTCCTGATCATCGCCGGCGTCGTGCTGATCGCCCTGGGGCAGATGACGCTCGGTTTGGTGGCGCTGATCGCGGGGCTGGTCATCCAGATCGTCGACCCTTCTGTCGCTGGCTGAGCGAGGCGAGTGGTGCCCGGGTTGGCGGAGGCGGCCGCTCGCCGGGCCGGGCGGCCGCTTCCTGGGCATCCCGCCAGGCGGGGCGCGAGGAGGTGTACCCATGCTGGACGAGCCGGTGAGCGACTCGCGGAGCAGGGCCTGGAGCCTGATCATCCTCGGGCTCCTCCTGCTCTTCGTGATGCCCGTCATAGGGTTGATCCTCGTCATCCTGGGCGTCATCGCCCTCTTCTGAAAGGGGAGAACGACCGGTGCCGGACAGGAAGCAGCTCATCGATGCCCTCAACGTGGATCTGGCCCAGGAACTGGCGGCCATCATCCAGTACTTTTGGCACTACGTGATGGCCAGCGGGCTGGAGAGCACGGGGACGCGGGCCACCTTCCGCCGGTTCTCCATCACGGAGATGCACCACGCGGAGATGCTGGCGGAACGCCTCAACTTCCTGGGAGGCGTGCCCACGGTGACGCCCCTGCCCATCGCCGTCGGGGGTGACCTCACCAGGATGATCCAGGACGACCTGGCGGCGGAGCGGCGGGCCATCGAGTTATACAAGGAGCACATCCGCCTGGCCGAGCAGGTGGGCGATCCCGGGACGCGCCAGATGCTGGAGCAGATCCTGAACGACGAATACGAGCACGCCTCCGAGTGGGAGCACGCCCTCGGGCTGGTCTGAGCGCCGGGGGGCGCGCCTGGCGCGGCGTCCTAGATGGGCTGGGCGGCGGAAGCGGTCGGGAGCGGTGGGAGGGGAAGGCGCGCCCTCAATGCCGCCAGGACGAACCCGGCCGCCAGGCCGCCCAGCACCGCTTCCAGGGCCTCATCCCCGACGGTCCTGGCGACGGCCGCGAACACGATGCCGGCCATGAAGCCCGCGAAAGCCACGTCCAGATACGCCTCCGCCGGGGAGAGGCGGCGGTGGAACAAGTCGCCCCCGGCCTGGAACGCCAGGGCGCCGACGGCGCCCAGCAGGCCCTCGCGCAAGACCGCCTGAGTGGCCACCGCCCTCGCCCCCTTCAGGTAAAACCTATGCGCCGTGCAGGCTGTCAGGCACATGGTGGCCGAGGGGTGCCGCCAGGTCGGGCGGGAGCTGGCGCGGGCCCGGGACGAAGCGGTAGACGGCGCCCCGGTAGTCCACCACGTACAGCTCGCCCGCCTCGTCCTCGCCGAAGGAGGCGATGCGCAGGTCGGTGCGGAGCAGCTCGGCCTTTCGCCAGCGGCCGTCCCCGCCCCGCCGGAGGCCCCAGATGGTCCCCGAGCAGAAGTCCCCGAACACGTACACGCCGCGGAGCGCCGGGACCGCCTGGCCCCGGTAGACGTACCCGCCCGTGACGGCGCAGCCGTCCTCCAGGTTGTCGTACTCGGCCACGGGGAACGTCACCTCCGAGACCGGCTCCCGGTCGGGGCGGAAGCGGCGCGTCCCCTCCCAGACGCTCCAGCCGTAGTTCCGCCCGCCCCGGTCGCCCGCCGGCTGGAAGTCGATCTCTTCCCGCGCGTCCTGTCCCACGTCGCCGATGTAGAGGTCGCCCGTCTCCCGGTCGAAGCTGAAGCGCCACGGGTTGCGCAGCCCGAAGGCCCAGATCTCGGGCCGGCCGCCCCCGCGGGCGAACGGGTTGTCGGCGGGGATGGCGTAGCCCCGCTCGCCGTCGACGTCCAGGCGCAGGAGGGCGCCCAGCAGGGTGTTCCGGTTCTGGCCGTGGCCGTGCGGGTCACCGGCCCAGCCGCCGTCTCCCAGGCCCACGTAGAGGTAGCCGTCCGGCCCGAAGAGGATCAACCCGCCGTTGTGGTTGGCGTACGGCTGCTCCACGCGGAGCACCATCTCGGCGCTGCCGGGATCGAGGCGGTCCGGGTCGTCGGCGCGGACGCGGTAGCGCGCCACCACCGAGTGGCCGTCCCGGTCGGTGTAGCTGGCGAAGACGCGCCCGTTGCGGGCGAAATCCGGGTGGAAGGCGATGCTCAAGAGCCCCTGCTCGGGACCGCCCGTGGCCACCAAGGGGCCGAGGTCGGCGAAGGGCTCGGGCAGCAGGCGACCGTCCCGCCAGATCCGCACCGTTCCCCGGCGCTCCACGATGAAGAGGCGCCCAGAGCCGTCCCCGGCGTGGGTCACGTAGAGCGGCTCGCGCAGCCCCTGGACCAGGGGCGCCAGGTCGAAGCCGGGGAAGGCCTCCCCGCCGCCACGGGCCCCGGGGGCGCCGGAAGTGCCGGCCGCGCCAGCGTCACCAGCCTGGCCCGTCCCCGCCTGGGGGGTTCGCCCGTCGCCATCCCGGTCGGGGGCCGGCTCCGGCGCGGCCGCGGGGACGGCGGGCGCCCGGTCGCCGCGGGTCTCCCGAGGGGCGCAGGAGTTCCCGACTACGAGCAGCGCGGCGGCGAGCACAGCGAGCAGCACCCGACTCCGATACAGGCGCGCTCACCCCTTCTCCACGTCGGATCCGGCGATGCCGGATCCGGTTCCGCTACTGCTCCGCCTTCCCTCTAGTACTCCTAGGAACTCCCGCTTTCCTGCCCGGCTGCACCAGGATGCCCTCGACGCGACCTCGGCCTCCCTCTGGAGGGCGAGCGGGAGTCGGGAGAGCGTTGACTGGCCGCGCCGTCTATGGCAATATATGGCTCGAAACCGGGGGCGGTGGCGATGAGGACGGCGAGCGATGGCGGCGAGGTTCGCCGGGGCGGTGCCCGGGTCGCGGCGCCCCGCCGCATGACGTACGAAGAGTTCATGCGCCTGCCGGAGGAGAGGACGCGGTGCGAGCTCATCTCGGGCTGGGTGGTCCGCGAGCCGGCTCCCGGCTACCGGCACCAGTCGGCAGTCGGGAACCTGTACGGGCTGCTGTGGAACCACCTGCGGCGGGGCGGGCGCGGCAAGGTGCTCCTGGGCCCGTTCGACGCGGTCCTCTCCAGGGAGAACGTGGTGCAGCCCGACATCTCGTACGTGTCCCCCGAGCGGAGCCACCTCGTCACGGCGCGGCACCTGCAGGGAGCGCCCGACCTGGCCATCGAGGTGCTCTCCCCTCACTCCGCGCGCAAGGATCGGGTATGGAGGCTGGCCCAGTACGCCCGCGCGGGGGTGCGCGAGTACTGGATCGTCGACCCGCAGCAGCAGACGGTGGAGGTCTTCGTCCTCGAGGACCCACCGGACGAAGGCCGTGAGCCGCGGTACGAGTCCGCGGGGGTCTTCAGGCCGGGCACGCCGGTGCGCAGCAGGGTGCTGCCCGACTTCACGTTCGACCCCGGCGACGTATTCCGTCTCTGAGGGGTGCTGGTCCGTCCCGTGGCCTGCCGTCAAGGGGCGGCCGGGAGAAAGGTGAGCCACACCTCGCGCTGGCGGGGGCCGTCGAACTCGCAGAAGAAGACGGCCTGCCAGCGGCCCAACCGCAACCGGCCCCCGCTCACCGGCAGGAGCAGGGAGGGGCCGGCCAGGACGGACTTCACGTGGGCGTCGGCGTTGCCCTCGGCGTGGCGGTAACCGGCGTCGGGCGGGGCCAGCCGCCCCATCTGCATGACGATGTCGGCGGCCACGTCCGGGTCGGCGCCCTCGTTCACCGTGAGCCCGGCGGTGGTGTGGGGGACGAACAGGTGGCAGACCCCCTCCCCGGCGCCCGCGGCGGCCAGGGCGTCGTCCACCAGGCGGGTGATGTCGCGCAGCTCGCTGCGCCGCTCCGTCCGCAGACGCAGGACGTGCATGTCCCCTCACCTACTGAAATGATAACCCTCTGCGCCTGTGGCCACCAGGCGCCTCAGCCGTCGCGGGCAGCCGGGTGTTCCGGGGCGGCCAGGCGCAGGAAGGCGAGGGCGCCGGCCGCCGCCGCCGTGCCCGCGTAGAGCAGCTTGACCAAGGGCAGGTGGGTGTCGCTGCCCAGGAGCACGCCGTGCCAGAGGGCCAGGAGGTACGCGGCGAGGGTGAGCTGATGGATCGCTCGCCACAGGCCCGGGCTGAGGAGGCCGCGCAAGTAGGTGGTCACCGTGGCCCCCAGGGCGAGGTAGAAGGCCAGGCCGCCGAGGCCGACCAGGATCGGCCGGTAGGCGCTGGCGAAGGGTACGAGCACGTCGGTCCAGGTGAACCGCACGTGCCGGTCCCAAAGGAGGACGAGGGCGTGGAAGGTGGTGCTGTAGAGGGCCCAGGCCGAGACGAAGCAGTGCAGGTCCATCCTGGCGGCTGCGGCAGCCGGGCGCGTGGCGCCCGCAGGCGGGAGCAGCCCCAGGCAGACCGATGCCCACAGGAGGACGTAAGCCACCAGCCCGGAGGCGCGGGCGAGGGGCCAGGTGCGCAGCACGTCCGCCGCCGAGACGCCCGCCAGCAGCGAGGTCACCAGGACGCCGGCGGCGACCAGGGCCGCGGCGCCGGTCCAGGGGATGCCGTCCCGCGTCGCGCTATCCTGCACGTACGAACCTCCTCAGCCCGGCGGTGATGACGGGATCGCCTCGCTCCGTGACCAGGATCCCCTGGCAGCCGTGTCGGGACAGCAGGGCCAGGCCCCTTTCCCGCCCCAGCACAATACAGGCCTTGGCCAGGGCCTCGGCCCAGGCGGTCCGGCCTGCCACCACCGTGGCGGCCACCAGGTCGGAGCGGGCGGGCCGGCCCGTACCGGGGTCGATGATGTGGTGCAAGCCCGCGCCCCAGCGACGGGCGAGGGTGCTGGAGGTGGCCACGCCGCCTTCGTAGAGCCGGAAGCGGACGAGGGTGCCCGCCGGGCGGAAGGGGTCGGCCACCTCGATCTCCGCCGGCTCCTCGCCGGGGGCGGCGCGTACCCCCAGGTCGCCCCCGGCGTCGATCAAGACGCGCGGGGTGTCGCCGCTGCGGGCCAGGGCGCCGTCCACGGCCAGCCCCTTGCCGATGCCGCCCAGGTCCAGCCGCACCCCTTCCGGGAGGTAGACCGCCAGGGCGGCGGGGAGGAGCCGGATCTCCCGCCAGCGCCCCGCGGGCACCGGCGGGGCAGGGGGCGTGGGGCCGAGCTCGAAGCTGCGGCCGTAGCCAGCGGCCTCCAGGGCGTCCAGTACCGTGGGGTCGAAGGCGCCGCCGGTGGCCGCTGCCGCCCCGAGCGCCGCGCGGACGGCATAGAAAAGGAGGGGCGGGACGACCGTCCAGCGGCCGCCGCGGCGGTTGAGACGCGCCAGGGGGCTCTCCGGTCCGACTTCGACAGCTGCTAGGCACGGAATAGGGCAGGAGAGCTAGAGCCGCAAGGCGTGCGGGCGCAGCCGGCGTGATACGCGTGTATCTATGCGCTCT
>JBBIPI010000057.1:0-8646 GCA_037442985.1 Clostridiales bacterium | reverse complement strand
GGGCCGCCCAGCCCTCGCAGCCACGCGAGGTCTCGCTCCCGGTTGGCCGCGTTGACCACCAGGAGGAAGCCGTCCTCGGCCAGCCGCAGGACGACCAGGTCGTCCAGGGTGCCGCCGTCGTCCCGGCACATGGGGCTGTAGACGGCCTCGCCCGGCCGCACCCCCTCCAGGTCGTTGGTCAGCGCCCGCTGCAGCAGGGCCGCCGCGCCCGGGCCCGCGATGACGATCCGGCCCAGGTGGGAGACGTCGAAGAGCCCGGCCCGCGTCCGCACCGCCCGGTGCTCGGCCAGGACGCCGGCGTACTCCAGCGGCAGCTCCCAGCCGGCGAAGACCGTGAACCGCGCCCCGAGGGCACGGTGAACCTCGTGGAGGGGTGTGCGGCGGAATCCTTGCACGGAAGCGGCACCAGCCCCGCCTTAGCGTGTCCAGGGCGTCAGGCCCTGATGTCCAGGCGCCCGCCCGGTTCCGCCTCCGGGATCTCGGGCCGCCCCGGCGGAGCCTCACCCGCCCGGGTGCCGTCCCGGCGCGCCTGCCCGCGCCCCTGGCGGTTCCCGCCCCCTCCCCCCTGGGAACGGAGGGCGATCCGTGTCTCCTGGGGCTGCTCGGGACGGGCCACCTGCTCCTGGCCGCGGCGGGCCTCCTCCCGGCTCTGCTGGGCTACCTCCGCGGCGGCGCGCTCCTGGCCGGACTGCGCCACCCGCTCCACCCTGGCCGTCTCGGACACCCGGGGGACGAGGATCTGGAGGTCGAGCGGCCTCAAGGACACCGCACCTCTGCCTCCTCAGCGCAAGGTCGACTTGGCCCGGCTCAGGCGGGCGCGCAGGCGCAGCAGCGCCCTGGTGTGGAGCTGGGAGATGCGGGAGACGGACAGCCCCATCACCTGGCTGATCTCCTTGGCCGTCAGTCCCTCATAGTAATATAACGAGACGACGAGGCGTTCCTTTTCGGGCAGGTCGGCGATGGCCTCCGCCAGCGTCCGGCTCAACTCGGCAAAGGCGGCCGAGGAGAAGGGGTCCTCCGCCTTGTCGTCGCCCACCAGGTCCTTGAGGCTGAACTCCCCTTCCTCCCCTTCCGCGCTCCACAACTCGTCCAGGGAGAGCAGTTGCGTCCGGCTGACCTCCACGAGCAGGGACTGGAAGTCCTCCACCGACAGGCCCAGGGCGGCCGCCACCTCCTCGTCGCTGGCGGGACGCCCCAGGCGGCTCTCCAGACGCCAGTACGTTTCCTCCAGCTCCCGGGCGCGCTGCCGCACCGAGGAGGGAACCCAGTCCATGGCCCGCAGCCCGTCCAGGATCGCCCCCTTGATGCGGGTGATGGCGTAGGTCTCGAACTTGATCCCGCGGGTGTGGTCGAAGCGCTCCAGGGCGTTGAGCAGCCCGAAGATGCCGTAGCTGTAGAGGTCGTCGGCGTCGACATGCGGGGGGAGGCCGATGGCCACGCGCCCGGCCACGTACTTGACCAGGGGCAGATACTTGAGTATGAGCTGCTCCCGAGCCCTCAGGTCGCCCCGTTCCTTGTAGGCGGTCCACAACGGGCTCAGCTCGTCCACGGCCTCTCACCCCCCGTCAGCGCCGGCGCAGGCGCACCTCCTGGCTGAAGATGAAGCGCATGATCCTGGACTGGCTGCCCTCGCTGATGCGCGTGAACTCCACGCCCACCAGGTACCGGCCGGCGCCGCCCGCCTGGTTGGGCAGGGAGCGGACGACCCGGCCCTCGGCCCGCACCACGTCGGTACCCAGGCGCAGCTCCAGCAGGAGCGGCGTCTCCGGCGGCAGCTCCTCGTCCCACCGGAAGGAGAGGCCGCCCGCGCTGATGTCGAAGGTGCGCGCGGCGCGCCACTCCTCGTCCTGGTCGCCCGCCACCGCGAACGAGACCGGGTACTCCCCCTGCCAGCGGAAGAAGCGCCGCCGCTGGACCCGCGTCACCTCCAGGACCTCGATGGGCACCGGTTCCCCCCGCCGCGGCCGTTCCCGGACCGCGCCCACCAGCGTGAGGTCGCCCCGCCCGTCGTAGTAGTGGAGCTCCACCTGTTCCCCGGCCATCAGCGGCACCAGGTGCTCGCGCTCCATGGGGGGCGCGATGAGCACCACGGGCAGGCGCACCTCCTCCACCCACGTCGGGTAGCGCCGGTCGGGCCGCAGCACCCGCTGCAGCTCAGCCCTCTGGTTCTTGCGCGGCAACAGGTTGTTCATCGCCCCGCGCCTCCAGCATCCCCTTCAGAAAGCGCCTCAGGAACTCGGACCAACCCGTGGCCCGGAAGGCGGCGCCACCGCCGCCGCAGAGGCGCTGGGCCAGCTCCCGCACCGCCCTGCTAGCCGGCGACCGCGGGGCGGCCAGCAGGAAGGGACGCTTCTCCCGCACGGACCTGGGCACGCACGGGTCGCGCGGCACGAACCCCAGTTCCGTCACGGTCATGCCCAGGTAGCGGCGCGCCACCCGCGCCAGGGTCCGCGAGACCTCCCGCGCCTCCGCCGGGCCCTCCGCCTGGTTGACCACCAAGTAGACGACGGTCTCCGGGCGCTCCCGGGCTAGCACTTTCATGGTAGCATAAGCATCCGCTACCGCAGTCGGCTCGGGGGTGGTGACCACCAGCACCTCCGTGACGGCGCAGAGGAGCGAGCGCACCAGGGGGGACAGCCCGGCGCCCACGTCGACGATCACCAGGTCCCCGGCCGGGACCTCGGCGGTGAGCTGATTCAGCAAGGACAGCACGTGGGCAGGGCCGAGGAAGGCCAGGTCCTCCAGCGCCGTGCCCCCCGGGAGGAGCCTGAGCCCGAGCGGCCCGGAAACCAGGGCGTCGGCCAGGCGCACCTGGCCCCCGAGGACGTGGCCCAGGTGCAGGCGCGGCTCGACGCCCAGGACCAGGTCGGCGTTGGCCAGCCCCACGTCGGCGTCCACCAGGAGCACCGGCTGCCCCTGCTCCCGGAAGGCGAGGGCGAGGTTCACGGCCAGGTTGGTCTTGCCCGTCCCCCCCTTGCCGCTCGCCACCGCCAGCAGACGCACACCCCCACCCCGCGCCCTGCCCGCGAGGGCGCCGCGGATCTCCTGCCGCACCTCGTCGGCCAGCCGCCGCAGCCCGGTCGCTTGATCCGCCACCCTCCCCGCCCCCCTCACACCAGCAGCTTGGCCAAATCGCCCGGGCGGGCGATGGCGATGTCCTCCGGGACCTGCTGCCCCGTCGTTACGTACGAGAGCGGCCTCTGCGCCACCACGGCCAGGTTGAGGATCAGGCCGTGCCGCCTGGTCTCGTCCAACTTCGTGAACAGGAGGCGGTCGAAGCCGACCTCCCGGTAGCGGTCCAGGATCTCCAGGCCATCGGAGTAGCGGCTGGTGGCGCTGATCACCAGGTGGACCTCGTCCGGCCGCCGCGCCGCCCAGAACTCGGCCAGCTCCGCCATCCGCGGCTCGTCGTAGTGGCTCCGGCCCGCCGTGTCGATGAGGACCAGGTCGTAGGCGCTGCCGGCCCGGTCCAGGATGGCCGCCAGCTCCGATGGGCTGGAGGCCACGAGGCAGGGCAGGCCGGCGATCTGGGCGTAGGACCGCAGCTGGTCCGCCGCCCCCAGGCGAAAGGTGTCGATGGTGACGAGGCAGACGCGCCGCCGCTCGCGCAGGGCGAAGTGGGCGGCCAGCTTGGCCAGGGTGGTCGTCTTGCCCGCGCCCGTCGGCCCCACCAGGGCCACCACCTGGGACCGCGCCGGGTCGATGGGCCGCGCCGGCCCCAGCAGCCGCTCGATGGCGGCCACCGCCTCCTGCCGCAGGAGGCCCGTCCCCTTCCCCGCGGCACCCTCCAGCAGCAGGTCCGCCAGGCAGCGGGCCAGGGACGGCTCCACCTCCCGCTCCACCAGGCTGCGGTAGACCGGCTCGAGGGACTCGGGGTAGAGCGGTGGCTCGGCGGCGGGAGCCTGTTGGAGCTGCCGCCAGATGAACCCGACCATCTCCTTCATCTGGCGGAGGTCCTCCTCTAGTTCCTGCCTCCTCCCGTTCCCCTCGCTGCCCGCGGCCGCTGCCGGGGGCGGCGCCGTGGCCGGCGGCGGTCCGTCTGCCGGCGCCGTCGGCGCGGCGGGCGGAGAGGGGGCCACGCCCTCCGCCCGGGCCGCCGTCACCTCGATCTCCCAGGCCGGCCGCCAGAACGCCCACCAGCGCGGGGAGCGGACCCGGCGCGCCTGGAGGATCAGGGCGTCGGGCCCCCACTCGCGCTTGACCTGCTCCACCACCTCGGCGACCGTCCGCCCGCGGAACTTCCGGATCCTCACGCCGTCACCGTCCCCACGACCTCCACCGAGACGTCGCCCGCCAACTCGCTATACGAGACCACCTTGAGGTTGGGCACGGCCCGCTCGGTGAGCCGCTTGAAGTGCGGGCGCGCCGGGGGGGAGCAGACCACCACCGGCTCCACCCCGCGCGCCACCAGCTTCCGTCCCTCCTCCTCGAGGGAGGCGAGCACGCGCCGGACCAGTTCCGGATCCTGGACCGGGCCGGGCGCCAGCTTCTCCTCCAGGGCGGGATCCAGGGTCAGGGCCAGCAGCTTCCCGTCCTGGAGCGGCAGGTCCCGGCTGATGTGGCGCCTGAGCGCCTGGCGCGCCGCCTCGGTGAGCCGCTCGGGGTCGCGGGTCACCGGCGCCCAGTCGGCCAGCGCCTCCAGGATGGTCACCAGGTCCCGGATGGACACCCCTTCCCGCAGCAGGTTCTGGAGCACCTTCTGCACCTCGCCGGTGCCGAGCAGGTTGGGCACCAGCTCTTCCACCAGCGCGGCGTTGGTCTGGCGCACGGTGTCGAGCAGCTGCCTCACCTCCTGGCGCCCGAGCAGCTCGTGGGCGTGGGTGCGGATGACGTGGGTCAGATGGGTCGCCAGGACGGCGGACGGCTCCACTACCGTGAAGCCGGCCAGCTCGGCGCGCTGCCGGTCCTCGGGCGCCACCCACCGCGCCGGCAACCCGAAGACCGGGTCGGCGGTCTCGATCCCGGGGACCTCCTCTGCGGCCGCGCCCGGGTTGAGCGCCAGCAGGCGCTCGGGCACGATCTCGCCCCGGGCCACCTCGGCCCCGCGCAGTTTGATGACGTACTTGTTGGGCGGCAGCTGCATGTTGTCGCGCACCCGCACCAGGGGCACCACGAACCCCAGCTCCAGCGCCACCTGGCGCCGCACCAGCCCCACCCGGTCCATCAGGTCGCCACCCCGCTCCGGGTCGGCCAGGGAGAGGAGGCCGTAGCCGAGCTCGATCTCCAGCGGGTCCAGGGGCAGGAGCTGCAGCACGCTCTCCGGGGTGTGGCTCTCCCGCGGCGGGGCCGGCGGCGGCGCGGCGCGCTCCGCGGCCCGCCCGGCCTCGCGCACCACCAGGGCGAGCGCCCCGAAGAAGGCGGCCAGCGCCAGGAAGGGCACTTTGGGCAGGCCGGGCATCACGCCCAGGACGGCCAGGGTGCCAGCGGCGATGGCCAGCCCGCGCGGATGGGCGGTCACCTGGCGGGCCACGTCCTCCGCCAGGTGGCTGTCCGAGGCGGCACGGGTGACCAGCAGCCCGGCCGCCGTGGAGATGAGCAGGGCCGGGATCTGGGTGACCAGGCCGTCCCCCACGGTCAGCAGGGTGTACTTGCGCAGCGCCTCGGCCCAGGGCAGGCCCTGCTGCAGCACCCCGACGATGAACCCGCCGACGATGTTGATGGCGATGATCACCAGCCCCGCGATGGCGTCGCCGCGCACGAACTTGCTGGCACCGTCCATGGCGCCGTAGAAGTCGGCCTCCCGCTCGATCTCCTGGCGCCGGCGGCGCGCCTCGCGCTCGTCGATCAGCCCGGCGTTCAGGTCGGCGTCGATGGCCATCTGCTTGCCGGGCATGGCGTCCAGGGTGAAGCGGGCGGCCACCTCCGCCACCCGCTCGGCGCCCCGGGTGATGACGACGAACTGGATGACGACCAGGATGAGGAACACGATGAAGCCGACCACCGGATTGCCGCCGACGACGAACTCCCCGAAGCGCTGGATCACCTCGCCCGCGTAGCCGTGGAGGAGGATGAGCCGGGTCGAGGAGACGTTGAGGGCCAACCTGAACAAGGTGATGATCAGCAACAGGGCGGGGAACGAGGAGAAGGCCAGCGCCTCCCCGGTGTAGATGGTCGCCAGGAGGATGACGAGGGCCAGGGTCAGGTTGAGGGAGAGGAGGAGGCTCAGGAGGAACGGCGGCAGCGGGATGACCATCATGGCCAGCGTGGCCACGACGGCGACGGCCAGCACCAGGTCGCTGTTCCGCAAGAGGGCCCTCAGCGGCACTCACCCGTCCCCCCTCTAGCCCCCGGCCGGGACGCGGTATCCCTTGAGGCGCCAGACGAAGGCCAGCACCTCGGCCACCGCCTGGTACAGCTCCTCGGGAATCGCCCGGCCCACCTCCACCGCGCGGTAGAGCGCCCGCGCCAGCGGGGGGTCCTCGTAGACCACCACGCCGTGGCGCCTGGCCGCCTCTTTGATGCGCTCGGCCAGGTATCCCTTGCCCTTGGCCACCACCACCGGGGCGTCCATCTCCTCCGCCACGTAGCGGAGGGCGACGGCGTAGTGCTCCGGGTTGGTGATCACCACGGTCGCCCGCGCCACCTCCTGGACCATGCGCTGCCGCGCCAGCTCCCGCTGGCGCCGCCGCCGCGCGCTGCGGATGCCCGGGTCGCCCTCCGTCTCCCGCAGCTCCTCGCGCACCTCGGAGCGGGTCATGCGCAGGTTGCGCTCGTACTCCCACCGCTGGTAGAAGTAGTCGGCCACCGCCAGGGCCAGGAAGGCCAGGCCGACCCGCCACGCCAGCCGGTCGACCCACCCGGCCACGGTGGCGGCGCTGCCGCCCGGCTCCAGCGCCACCAGCACCGGGAAGCTGACGGCCGCGTCGCGCAGGGTGGACCAGGCGACGGCCGCGATCACCACCACCTTGATCAACCCCTTGACCAGCTCCACCGTGCCGCGCAGGGAGAAGAGCCTCTGCAGCCCCAGCACCGGGTTCAGAAAGGAGAAGCGGGGGACGAGACCGCCGCCGCTCCAGGCGAACCCGGTCTGGACCAGGTTGATCAGCAGCGTCAGCGCCCGGCCGGCGCCCAGGAAGGGCGCGGCCACCCTCGCCCAGGCCAGGGCGGCGTCGGCCATCATCCCCTGTACCTCGCCCACGCCCCAGTCCCGGGGCGTCTGCTCCAGGAAGCGCCGCGTCCAGGCGGCCAGGTCGCGGCCGGCCGCCGGCGCCCAGAGCCGGATGATCCCGTAGACCGCCAGCAGCACCAGGGCCGAGGTCAGCTCCACGCTCTTGAAGACGTGGCCCTCGCGCCGCGCCCGCTCCCGCCGGCGCGGGGTGGGCGCCTCCCGCTTCTCCTCGGCGAACAGGAGCAGGTCGATGCGGTAGGGCCTCACGGCGCCACTACCGTCCCGAAGAGGCGCTGCAGGCTCTCGTAGGCGTGGGGGAAGAGCGCCCGGAGGGCCAGGACGTAAACCGGCATGGCCACCGCTAGGGCCACCAGCCCCACGGCCACCTTCAGCGGCAGGCCGACCACGAAGACGTTGAGCTGGGGCGCCGCCCGCGCCACCAGCCCCATGACCACGGTGGCCAGGAACAGGACGCCCAGCACGGGCGCCGCGATCCTCACGGCGGCGAGGAACATCCAGGCCACCTCGTCGACGCCGAGGCGCGCGCCGCCCTCGGTGATCCCGCCCAGCCCCGGGGGAACCCGCGCGAAACTCTCGGAGAGGGCCTGCAGCAGGAGGTGGTGGCCGTCCACCAGCAGGTAGAGGAGGATCGCCACCAGGTGGAGGAAGTTGCCCACCAGCGGCAGGGGCTCGCCGAAGACGGGGTCGATGACGTTGACCAGGCCGAAGCCCATGTCCACGTCCAGGAGCTGGCCGGCCACCTCGGCCACGGCGAAGACCAGGGCCACCAGGAAGCCCATGGCCAACCCGAAGGCCAGCTCGCGGGCGAAGGCGGCGGCGTAGCCGGCCGGATCCCCTGGCACGCCGCCGGGGGGCGGGGCCGTCACCGGCAGCAGGGCCAGGGACACCAGCAGGACCAGGCCCGCGCGCACCTGGGCGGGCACGAAGCGGTTGCCGAAGACGGGCGCCAGGAAGAAGAGCCCGGACACCCGGCCCACGATGAGCCAGAACAGCCCGAAGCGCTCCACCGCTTGTCCCACGAGATCCAGCGGCACGCCCCTCCCCCTTTCCTCCTCCGGCCTACCGGACCCAGGAGGGCAGCCCCTCCAGGAGCCTGACCGTGAAGTCGGTCATGAGCCTGAGCATCCAGGGACCCAGGAACAGCGCCGCCAGGAGCGTGACCACGATCTTCGGTACGTAGGCGAGCGTCTGGTCGTTGATCTGGGTCGCGGCCTGGAAGACCCCGATCACCAGCCCGGCCACCAGCCCCGTGAGCAGGAGCGGGCCCGCCACCAGGAGGGTGGTCCAGAGAGCCTGCCGGGCCAGCCCGGCCACCAGTTCCTCCGTCATCGCCACTCCCCCTTCACCGGAAGCTCACCACCAGGGAACGGACCAGCAGGTGCCAGCCGTCCACCATCACGAAGAGGAGCACCTTGAACGGCAGCGAGATCATCATGGGCGGCAGCATGAGCATGCCCATGGACATCAGGGCGCTGGCCACCACCATGTCGATGATCAGGAAGGGGACGAAGAGCACG
>JBBIPI010000056.1:0-8784 GCA_037442985.1 Clostridiales bacterium | reverse complement strand
GCCTCTTCCGGGTCCCCCGTGGCCAGGGTGACCACCGGCAGGGCAGGCACGCGCTGCGGGGGAGAGGGCAGCCGCTCCAGGGAGACCTGCACGAAGTCGGGCTCCCCCAGGCCGCTGGCCAGGGCACGGCGCACCAGGGCGCGCACGGTGGAGCACAGCTCGTGCCCCGGGACGATGCGCTCGGCCCCCGACACGTGCTCGCCGCCCCACTCGTGGGGGCCGCCGCGGGCAGCGCGCATGCGGACGCTGAAGAGGGCGGGGGCGGCGGTCACCGCCTACGAGGCCCCCTTCTCCGCCTTGAACCAGCTCCGGTACTGCTCCTCAGGCAGTTCCCCTTCCAGGCGCCCCACCTCGGCGCCGTCGCGGAAGTGGACGATGGTCGGCGTGCCCTCGATGCGGTAGTCGGTCCAGCCCTGCTCGAACTCGAGGACGTTGTATAGCTTCAGGTCGACGCCCAGCTCCTGCGCCAGGGGCACCACGATGGGCGTCGTCCGCACGCAGTGGGGGCAAAGGGGCGAGAAGAAGTAGACGTACACCTCCTCGCCCCGGCGCAGCCGCTCCGCCAACTCGCCCGGCAGGATGACGTTCTGGTACAGGGGGTTGTCCAGCAGCTTCGCCGTGGCCGGGTTGACGTTCCTCTTCCCGTAAAGCTGCAACGCCTTCTCCTGCTCCTGGCGGTTGCCGCAGCCCGCGGCCAGGAGCAGGGCCGCCAGCGCCAGCGCCGGCACCAGCCTCTTCATCGTCGGACTCCTCACGCGCCCGCCTCCCGCAAAGAGTGATGAGCCCGCTCCGCCCGCCTCAGGAGCAGCATCGCCGCCGTGATCAGGACGAACGCCGTCAAGGCGAGGAACGGGATGGTGACGAACCCGAACCAGTTGAAGTAGACATCGGTGCACGGCACCGGCCCGCAGGTGGCGCTCGCCGGCCGGAGCGCCGGCACCTTCTGGAGCAGGTAGTGGTACAGCGAGGTCGCGGCGCCCGGCACCGCCAGCGGCAGCACGTACTGGTCGACGCGCCGCTCCTGGCGCAGGTAGGCCACCGCCAGGAACACCGTCAGCGGGTACATGAAGATGCGCTGCACCCAGCAGAGCTTGCACGGGATGAGCCCCATGACCTCGCTGAAGTAGAGGCTGCCCGCCGTGGCCACCACGGCGACCGACCACGCCAGCGCGACCAACGTCCTGGGCCGCACCCCGCTCACCCACCCTTGAGTTAAAAGGGCCACGTCGCTGCTCGGCGTTGACAGGGCCACGTTGATTATACATCCTGTTGGCGAACCGTCAGGCGGCGGAGGGAACGTCCACGTGACCGCACCAACGGTGGCGTCGACGGGCATGTACGTCCCCGCCCGCGTCCTGACCAGCGCGGAGCTGGAGGAGCGCCTGGGGGTGTCGCCGGGGTGGATCGCCGCCCGCTGCGGGGTGCGGGAGCGCCGCCTGGCCTCGCCCGCGGAGGCCACCTCCGACCTGGCGGCGGCCGCGGCGCGCGCCGCCCTGGAGGGGGCGGGGATGGCCGCCGAGGACCTGGACCTGCTGATCGTCTGCACCAGCACTCCCGACTACCCCATGCCTCCGACCGCCCCCCTCGTCCTGGCCCGCCTGGGCGCCCGGCGGGCCGGCGGCTTCGACCTGGCCGCCGCCTGCTCCGGCTTCGTCTACGGACTGGGCGTCGCCGACGCCCTAGTCCGCGCCGGGCGCGCGCGCTCGGTCCTCCTGGTGGGCGCCAACGTCATGTCCCGCCGGGTTAACTGGCAGGACCGCGACACGGCCATCCTCTTCGGGGACGGGGCCGGCGCCCTCCTCCTGCTCGCCGACGCCACCCCTGAGCGCCCGGCGCCCTCGCCGTGGGGAGCAGCCCGACCCGCCCCGCCGGCCCCGCCACCGCCCGGGCCGGTGCCGGCGGAGGCCCGCGGCCTCCTGACCGTCCGCCTGCTGGCCGACGGCACGGCCGCGGAGCTCTTCCTGGTGCCGGCAGGGGGGTCCCGCGAGCCCCTGACCCCGGTGGCGCTGGCCGCCGGCCGCGACCGCATGAACATGAGGGGCGGGCCGCTGGCACGGCGCGCCGTGCGCACCATGGCACGCCTCCTCCTGGAGGCCCTGGCCGACCGAGGGCTGGGGCCCGACGACCTCGATTGGCTCGTCCCCCACCAGGCGAACCTCAGGATCATCCACGCCCTGGCCCGGGAACTCGGCTTCCCCATGGAGAAGGTGGTGGTGAACGTCGACCGGTACGGCAACACCTCGGCGGCCAGCATCCCCATCGCCCTGCACGAGGCGGCCAGCGACGGACGGCTGCGCCGCGGCCAGCTCGTCGGCCTGGTCGCCTTCGGGGGCGGGCTCACCGCCGCCGCCGCGCTCCTGCGCTGGTAGGTCTCCGGCGCGCGCCGGACCGGCCGGAGGGGAGCACCTCACCTGCCGGCCGGTCCGGTGACCGCTGCGCGCGCGGCACGCCTAGAGGGCCGTCCCGGAGGCCGAGGTCGTCTGCTGGGTGGAGTTGCCCTTGGGCCAGCAACGCCCCATGGGCCGGTCAAGCACGTTGGCGGACTGGAACCGCTGCAGCAGCCGGTCCGCCTGGCTCTGGGTCAGGTCGCCGTTCGCCACCGCCTGGTCCAGCCGCTGCTTGTAGGCGGCGACCATGGCCTCCTGGACCTTCTGCCGGTCGACGCCGCGGGCGTCGGCGATCTCGCCCAGGGTCTTGCCCTGGACGAGTTCGGCCGCCAGTTCGTCCCCGCTCACGCCCAGGGCGCCGGCCGCCGCGTCCAGCACCTCCGGGTACATGCCCTTGAGCCACCCGCGGCCCCAGTGCCCGTGATGGAAGGGGCCGCCGCGCCAGAAGCCCCAGGGACCGGGCCAGCCGCTCTGGTTCATGAAGCGCCGCATCCAGTCGGCCTGCGACTTGGAGATCACGCCGTCCTGCTCCGCCTGGGCGATCACGTCCTGCCCGGCCTGTTTGGCGGCGTCGTCGAGGCGGGAACGCTCCACTCCCAGGATGGCCGCCAGGCGGTCCAGGAAGAGCTCGCGGTAGTCGCGCTGCCCGCTCGTCCCGCTCCCCTGGGCCAGGGCGGACCCGAAGAGGGCGGCCGTCAGCGCCAAGGCCCCCAGGAAGGCCGCCAGCACCCGTCCCTTCCTCGGCATGCAGCTCACCTCCTTCCCTCATCACCGCCTCCGGGATCGAGGATGCCCAGCCTTTGGGTACCGGCGGTGAATCACTTGTAAAATTTTTTGAAACTCCTCGCAGCCAAGCCTTGACGGCCTGGGCCCGGGGTCGCGGCGGGGACGAGGCGACGGCGGTTGGCTCGCAGGGGCGGGAAGCGGTACCATTCAGAGTCGGAGGGCCGGACAAGCCATCGGCGCGCGGGTGCGGGAGCGGAACGGAGGTGCCACCGGTGCCGGAGGCGACGGGCAGCGTCCTCGTGGTGGAGGACGACCCCAACGTGGCCGAGCTGATCCGCCTCTACCTGGAGCGGGCGGGCCACCGCGTGCGCGTGGCCGGCGACGGACTGGAGGCCCTCCGCCTCTTCAGGGAGGAACGGCCGGACCTGGTGGTCCTGGACGTGATGCTCCCCTACCTGGATGGCTGGGAGGTCTGCCGGCAGATCAGGCGGGAGGACGACACCCCGGTGATCATGCTCACCGCGCGGGGCGAGAACGCCGAGAAGATCCTCGGCTTCGAGTTGGGCGCCGACGACTACGTGGTCAAACCCTTCGACCCCCAGGAGCTGATGGCGCGGGTGCGGGCGGTCCTGCGCCGGGCCCGGCCGGAGGCCGCCCGCGAGCAGGTGGTGCGCCACCCCGGCCTGATGGTGGACCTGTCCCGCTACGCGGCCGAGGTGGACGGGCGGCCGGTGGCCCTCACCCCCAAGGAGCTGGAGCTGCTCCACTTCCTGGCCCGCCACCCCAACCAGGTCTTCACCCGCGAGCAGCTGCTGAGCCAGGTGTGGGGCTACGACTACCCCGGCGACTCCCGCACCGTGGACGTGCACATCAAACGCCTGCGCAAGAAGCTGGAGGGGCCCGGGCGGCCCTGGCGCCTGGCCACGGTCTGGGGGGTCGGCTACAAGTTCGAGGTGGTGCGGCGGGGTGACGCGTAGCCTCTTCGCTCGCCTGGCGGCCACCCACCTGACCGTCGCCCTCCTGAGCCTCGCGGCCCTGGGCCTCCTCCTGGGCGGCCTGCTCCAGTCGTTCGTTTACCGCGAGAAGGAGCGCACCCTCCTGGCCTACGGGCGGGAGATCAACCGCCTCCTGGAGAGCCTGCCCCGCTTCCCGGCCGAGCGGCGGTTCACCCTGGCCCAGCTCCGGGTCCTGGACCAGCTAGCCGGCGCCCGCATCTGGATCGTTGCCCCCGACGGCACCGTCGTGGCCGACTCCCGCGCCCTCCTGCACCGCGAAGGGGGCGTGGTGGTCCGACTGGCACCCGCGGAGATGGAGCGCATCCTGGCCGGCGGGACGGTGGTCAGGCGCGGGTACTTCCAGGGCCGCTTCCCCGTGCCCGTCATCTCCGTCGGGCTGCCGCTCACCATCGAGGGGGAGACGGCGGGGGCCATCTTCCTCCACGCCCCGGTCCCGGAGGTGCGGGCGGCCCTGCTGCCCATCCACCGCCTCCTGGGGGTGTCCGCGCTGGCCGCCGCCGCCCTGGCCCTGGGACTGAGCCTCTGGCTCTCCCGCCGCCTGGCCCGTCCCCTCCATGAGATGAGCGAGGCGGCCCAGGCGCTGGCGCGCGGCCGCTTCGACCGGCGGGTGCGGGTCCCCCCGGGGGACGACGAGATCGGCCGCCTGGCCGCCTCCTTCAACCACATGGCGGCCCAACTCGAGGACACCGAGCGCCAGCGCCGCGAGTTCATCGCCAACGTCTCCCACGAACTGCGCTCGCCGCTGACCTCCATGCGCGGCTTCCTCCAGGCGGTGCTGGACGGGACCGTGCCGGCCGCCGAGCAGGAGCGCTACCTGCGCCTGGCCTTCGACGAGACCCGCCGCCTCTCCCGCCTGGTGAACGACCTCCTGGACCTGGCCGCCCTGGAGGCGGGCGACGTCCAGTTCACCCTGGCCGACCTGGACCCGGCCGAGGTGCTGCGGCGCGCCGCGGCCAAGATGGAGCCCCAGGCCGCGGAGAAGGGGCTGCGCCTGGTGCTGGACCTGCCCGACGCCAGGCTGGACCCGGTACGCGCGGACCCCGACCGCCTGGAGCAGGTGCTGATCAACCTGCTGGACAATGCCGTGCGCTTCACCCCCGAGGGCGGCACGGTCACCCTCTCGGCGCGTCCCGTCCCCCAAGGGGTCGAGCTGGCCGTGCGGGATACGGGGCCGGGCATCGCCCCCGAGGACCTGGAGCGCATCTGGGAGCGGTTCTACAAGGCTGATCGGGCGCGCACCCGCACAAAGGGAGGGACCGGCCTGGGGCTGGCCATCGCCCGCGAGCTGGTGGAGCGCCAGGGAGGCTCGATCCGCGCCGCCAGCAAGGTCGGGGAGGGCACCGTGTTCTACGTCACCCTGCCCGCGGCGCCGGTGCAGGGGCCGGACACCTAGCCCTGCCGGCGGGACACGTCCCTGACCGTCTGGGCCAGGAGCAGCAGCGCCGACAGGGCCAGCGCCAGGCCGTTCAGGCCGAACGCCAGGCCGTGCACCCGGCGGAACTCGGCCCGCGCCGGAGAGAGTTCGTCGCCGTTGAAGGACGGCACCTGGCCGAGCAGGACCAGGGCCTTGGGGTAGACGACCAGACCGCCGTAGAGGGCGAGCGCCAGCATCGCCCCCGTCGCCAGGACCCTGAACCTGGCCAGGGGATCGCGCCTGCGATGGCCCCTCCCGGCCCGGGCCAGCACCAGCGCCGCGGCGAAGAGGAGGCCGGCAGCCACGTACCCGGCCTTCAGGTAGGGCGGGAAGAGGAGCCCCACGGCCCGGGCGGCCTCGTCCCGGGGCAGGCCGGCGAAGAGGGCGGGCGCCGCCAGGAGAGCCAGGAAGGCCATGGCCCCGGTCCACAGCGCAAGGGTGAGGCGATAGACGAGTTCTGCCAGCGTGACCATCCTGGGGCCACCCCTCCCCCGCAAGCCTCAGAAGCGCAACAGGCCGCCGACGCCCCCGGCGGCGCGCCAGGAGTCCGGCCCCTCGGACACCGGCACCACCTCGGCCCCCACGTTGAGGGCGTCGCAGACTAGCTCCTCGTAGGCATCGCCCACGAAGGTCGCCACCCGTCCCCCGCAGCCCGGGCAGCGGCCCAGGGTCCTCCAGGAATCCTCCGTCTGGGGCAGGCCGCAAGCCACGCAGCGTCGTCCGGCCACGCGCGCGTCGGCGGCGATGAGCAGCGTGCCCAAGGCGCCGCGCGCCGCGGCCGCCGCGGTGTCGGCGAAGCCGAGCGTCCCCCACCCCGCCGCCACCGCCTCCGCGAGGCGGGCGAAAAGGCCCGCCAGCCTTTCCCGGCGCGCCGAGCCCTCCAGCTCCTTGACCCGTTCCAGCACCTCGGCGGTGGGCGCCTCCACCGGGATGTCGAGCCAGCCGAGGAGGGCGCCGGCCACGTCCGGCGGCAGGTGACGCCCCACCAGCGCCCGCGGCTCGTCCGAGCCGCCCACGATCACCCAGCCGCCCCCGTCGGCGCGGAACCGGGCGGCGACGCGGGCCGCCGCCGCCTTCAGGTGCCGGTGTAGGTGGTCGAGGACGTGGTGGTCTATGCGCTTCTCCTCCCAGGACATCCAGCCGGCCTCCTTGACCCGCTGGGGCACGTCCGCCTCCCAGCCCTCCTCGCTCACCACCAGGCCGTCCCGGACGCGGAGCAGACGGCCCCGGTCGCGTCCGACGATCAGGACCAACCCGGACCCGTTCTCCGCCCGCAGGCGCACCAGGGGCCCGACGTGGGGCCGGGAGCCGAAGTCCAGCCGGTTGGGGACGGGGGCGGGCAGGTGGAGCAGGTGCCAGAAACCCCGGCCGGTGCAGGAAAAGATGGCCATCGCCCTGGGCGCGAACCCGCGCTCCTCCTCCACCACCCGGCGCATCGCCTCCCAGTCGCCGGCGAGGGAACGCTCGGCCTCCTCGCCCAGGCCGGCGGCGGCCGCCCGTCGCTCGGCCTCCCTGATCAGGTCCTTGAGCGCCGCCACGTAGCCGCGCTGCGGGTCGCGCGCCCGGTCGAGGGTGAGGTAGAGGCTCGATACGGGCAGGGGGTCGCCGTGGAAGGAGAGCAGCTCCTCGATGTGGTCGGCAAGGAAGGTTGCCTGCCGGGATTCCGCGGCTTTCACTCTCGCACCTCCGGTGACCGTTCAGACCACGTCGGCCGCCGGCCCCTTCCGGCCGTAGAGCCTGGGGACGTGGACGCAGAAGGGCTCCTCCGCCAGGTAGTCGCCCGTGCACCCATACGCCCGCGCCCGGCAGCCGGAGCAGACGGTCCGGTACTCGCAGGCGCCGCACTTGCCCTTGAGCAGGCCGGGATCCCTCAGCTCGGCGAAGAGCGGCGCACCCTGCCAGATGCTGCTCAGCGGCTCCTGACGCACGTTGCCGGCGGCCACCGGCAGGTAACCGCAGGGCTGCACCTGGCCGGTACGCGAGATGAAACAGACGGCCGTGCCCGCGAGGCAGCCCTTGGTCATGGCCGCCATGCCGTGGCTCTGGAAGGTGACCTGGCGCCCCTCCGCCCGCGCCCTTTGCATCATGACCCGGAAATAGTGCGGGGCGCAGGTGGCCTTGAACTCCAGCGGCACGGTCTGAGCCTGCTCGTAGAACCAGTGGAGCACGCGCTCGTACTCCTCGGCCGGGAGCATCTTGTCGTCGGCGATCCGCAACCCGCAGCCCACGGGCACGAGCATGAACAGGTGCACCGCCCTGGCGCCCTGGTCCCGGGCCAAGCGGACGATCTCGTCCAGCTCGTCCACGTTGTGCCGGGTGACGGTGAAGTTGAACTGCACCTCGATGCCGGCCCGGCGGAGGTGGGAGGCGCCCTCCAGCGCCCGGGCGAAGGAGCCGGGGAGCCCGCGGAAGCCGTCGTGGGTCTCGGGGCGCGCCCCGTCGATGCTGATGCTAGCGCGCACCACCCCCGCCTCGGCGGCCCGCCGGGCGACCGCGGCGTCCACCAGCGTGCCATTGGTGGCCATGGCCACGCGCAGGCCCCTAGTGCTGGCGTGGGCGGCGATCTCGAAGAAGTCCGGACGGTAGAGGGGCTCGCCGCCGGTGAGGATGAGGATGGGGCTGGCGAAGGAGGCGAGGTCGTCGATGACGGCCCGGATCTCGTCGGTCGTCAGCTCGTCCGGGTCCCGCTCCGGCTGGGCCTCGGCGCGGCAGTGCTGGCAGCACAGGTTGCACCCCGAGGTGAGCTCCCAGAACACGAGCCGGAGCGCGTGCCGCCGGTTCATCAGGAAGGCGCGCTGCTCGGCCACGTCCAGCGTGGCGCCCCGCTCGCGCGCCTCCGCCAGGTTCATCTCGCGCGCCAAGCGACCCACTCCCTTCGGAGGTCGGAGGCCGGTCCGCCTCAAGTTTAGTACATCTCCGGTACCTGCGGGAAGGAAAGCGGACGCAGGGCGAACACGGGCAAACAAAAAACTGGAGCGGGAAACGGGATTCGAACCCGCGGCCTCTTCCTTGGCAAGGAAGCGCTCTACCTCTGAGCTATTCCCGCTCGCAACGTTGGCTTGATGCACGCGAGCCGCGCGCCCGCGCGCAACATCTATTCTACATCAGGGCCGAGTCGAGAACAACGGACTGTCCTAGTTCACTACATGTGAGACTCCATAATGTGGTAGGGCCACTTCTGGGTAGTTTTCCCTAATGTACTCCGCCGGCGTCTTGCCGCAAAGAGCCTGGTGCGGCCGCA
>JBBIPI010000055.1:0-8907 GCA_037442985.1 Clostridiales bacterium | reverse complement strand
TCAACACGAAGAAGACAGCCAGCTGCCCTTCCAGGAGGCCACGGTAGCGGGAGGCGGCCACGAAGGCCAAGCCTGCCGCGTTCAGCATCAACTCCACGCACATGAAGATGATCAGGGCATTGCGACGAACGAGGAATCCAACCACCCCGATCCCAAATAGGATGGCGCTGAGGGCCAGGTAGTGGGTCAATGAGATCATTTCCCTCCCTCCGAGCGGGAATCCCGGGCCAGCACCACTGCGCCCACCATCGCGATGAGCAGAAGGACGGACGTGACCTCAAAAGGCAACGCATGGGTCGTCAGCAGCCGCGCCCCGATGGCCGCCGGATCCGCCGGCATCCATCCCACCCCCTTCCGTCAGATCTGGATGTCCACGATCCTCTGCCCGATGAAGTAGGCGGCGATCAGGAAGCCCGTCGCCACCAACATCAGCACCTGCCCCACGGTCGTCTCGAAGAGCGGCGCGAGGTACTCGGGCGACGTCAGCGCGGTGAACGCCACCACCGCCGGCGGCGCGATGGTCAGCACGCGGCTCTCGAGCCGCTTGCCCGCCGTCAGGACCCGCACCTGGTGGCGGACGCCGATCCGGTCGCCGATCATCTCCGCGATGCTCCCCACCACTTCCGTGAGCTTGCCGCCCCGCACCTGGCAGAGCAGCACGGCGTTGACGAAGTCGTCGACGTCCTCCAGGCCCGCCCGCTCCCGGAACCGCACCAGCGCCTCCTCGAGGGGGAACCCGAGCCGCAGCTCATGTACGATGCGCCCGAACTCCTCGACCACCGGGGCGCGGGGCTGTCCGGCCAGCACCTGTCGCAGGTCCTCCAGGGAGCGCTCGAAGGCCCGGGGCAGCGAGGCGCCCGCCCGCAGGGAGGCCACCAGGGACTGCAGGCCGTCCCTCAGCTGGAAGTTGAGGCGCTCCCGGTACCGCCTCTCGAGCTGCCGCAGGAGGATGCGGCGGTAGACCAGGAGCAGGGCCACGCTGACGGGAAGCGCCGGCAGCGGCGATCGCAGGATCGTCCATCCCGCCAGGAACAGCATCGCCCAGGCGGAGGCCAGCGGCAGCACGTACTCCCGCGGCTGCCAGCGGGCTCCCGGCGACAGCCACGCCCGCCTCCAGCGATGCATGAGGCCGCGCGGCTCCGGGGCGACCTCGCCGCGCAAGAGCGCGAACGTCCGAGCCGCCTCACCCGCCGGTCCGGTCCGCCCGGCCGCCCAGTCGCAGCCGAGACTCAGGCAGAGGTACGCCAGGGCCGCCGCCTCGGCGCCGATGACGGCCGGGCTCACCCTTCGCTCACCCCCGATCCTGCCCGGAGCAGCTTGTCGGACCGCGCCAGGGTCGCCCCCGTCGGGCGGAGGGCGCCGTCCCGCCAGGTGAACAGGTCCCGGGTGGCGATCTCCTCGCCCGCGAGGCCCAGCACCTCCGTCACCTGCACCACGCGCCGCGCGCCGTCACCGACCCGGGCCAGATGGACGACGACCTCCACGGCGCCGGCGATCTGCCGCCGCACGGCGGCCAGCGGCAGCTCCGTGCCCGCCATCAGCGTCATGGTCTCGAGGCGGCTCAAGAGGTCCACCGCCGAGTTGGCGTGGGCCGTGGTGAGCGATCCCTCGTGCCCGGTGTTCATCGCCTGGAGCATGTCCAGGGCCTCGCCGCCCCGCACCTCGCCGACGATGATCCGGTCCGGCCTCATGCGGAGCGCCGTCCGCACCAGGTCCCGGATGGTGATCCGTCCCTTGCCCTCGATGTTCGGCGGCCGCGTCTCCAACCGCACGATGTTCTCGGCGTGGACCAGCCGCAGCTCGGCCGCGTCCTCCACCGTGACGATCCGCTCGGACGCGGGGATCTCCATGCACAGGGCGTTCAGGAGGGTCGTCTTGCCGCTCCCTGTCCCGCCGGAGACCACCAGGTTGTACCGGGCGCGCACGAGGCGGCGCAGCCAACGGGCGAGCGCCTCGTCCAGGGTGCCCAGGCGGACCAGGTCGTCCAGGGAGTACGGGCGGTGCGGGAACTTGCGGATCGTCACCACCGGCCCGTTCAGCGCCACCGGCCGGAGCACGACGTTGATCCGCGAGCCGTCGGGCAGCCGCCCGTCCACGATCGGGTCCGATTCGGTGACGTGCCGGTTGATGGGCGCCAGGATCTTCTCCACGACGTGCATCAGCTCGGCCACGCTGCCGAAGCGGACGGGCCGGCCCCTGCGGTCGAGCGCAGGCCGGATGCCGGCGTCATCCTCGACGAAGACCCGGTCCGGCCCGTTGATCATGACCTCGGTGACCCGGGGGTCGCGCAGGAACGGCTCGATGACGCCGTACCCGAAGAGGCTCTGGACGACCCGCTCGAGGATCTCCGCCTTCTCGGCGGGGGTCAGCAGCAGGTGCCCGAAGTGGCCCTCCTCCTCTTCGATGATCCGCCACAGAAGCTGGCGGGCCCGTTCGCGGCCGTCGGGTGCGTCCGGGTCCAGGTCGCGGCCCCGCTCGAGCAGCCGCTGCCGCGCCCGCCGCGCCAGCTCGTCCAGGCGGCTCGCCGGGGCGGTCCCGGGAGGCCAGGATGCGGCGTCGGCGTCTCCGGACCCGGCCGGTCCCGCGGCCGCCAGGAGCCGCTCCCGCCGCGCCTTGATCAGCGACTCGATGGCCATGCCACACCCTCCCGCCGCCCCGGCGCGGGGACCCAGGGCGTCGCCGGCAGCTGCTGCGGCGATGGGGCACCCGCCTGCGGGCAGAGCCGGTCCGCCAGCCTCCTCAGCGCCGCAGCGTAGCCGAACCGCCCGGCCGGCAGCACGAGCCGCCCCCGGTTGGCCGGCACCTGCACCCTCCTGGGCGCCTCCGGCAGGATCCCGGCCAGCGGCACGCCGATCAGCGAGCGCACCTCGTCCAGGTTGAAGGCGACGTCCCGGCGGAGCCGGTTGACCACCAGGACCTGCCGTTCCCGCGGGACGAGGAGGGCCTGGAGCACCTCCATCGCCTGCAGGCAATGCCAGGCCGCGGCGATGTCCGGCGTGAGCGTCAGCAGGATGCGCGTCGCCGCCGCGAAGGCGCCCACGTTCCGTTCGGACAGTTCGCTGGAGGTGTCCACCAGGACCACGTCGTACCCCGCCCGGAGCAAGCCGCCCAAGAGCTGCTCGGCGTCCTCGGCCCGGAACTGGTCCGCCTTGAGCGGAGGGGCGGCCACCAGGACGTCCAGCTGACCGCCAGGGAACCGGTGCGCCACCATCGCCTCCCGCAGGTAGTCGACAAACCGCGGCGCGGCGGCCACGCCCGGCTCCTGCCGCAGTATCGTCAGAACGCTGGAGAGCCCCTTGCCGCGCTGCGGCAGCCTCAGCAGGCAGGCCACGCTGCCGAACTGGGCCAGGTCCGCCAGGGCGGTCCGCAGGCCGCGGCGGGCATAGGTGAGGCCCAGGTGGACGGCGAGGGTGGATTTCCCCACCCCTCCCTTGGGCGAGTAGACGACGAGCACCTGGGGCAGACGGCCCTGCTCGGGGAGGGCGGACGCCCGGTCGCGGCGCCCTTCCATCCCCGCCGGCCGGCCGTTCCCCCCGGGCACGGGCAGCCGACGGATGGCGTCCACGAGGGTGTAACCCAGGGCATATTTGTAAAGCAGGTCCGCCCCCGCAGCCCGGGCCTGCTCGGCGAGGGCGGGCAGGCGCGGGTCGTTCAGCTCACCGACCAGGAGGATCACCCTGGCCGCGCCGGCCTCCCGCAACGCAGCCAGCAGGCGCTCCGGCTCGTCGGCCAGCCCGGCGTCGACCAGGGCCGCCTGGATCTTCCCTTCCCGCACCGCAGCCAACAGACTGGGGATGTCCGGGACGACCGCCGCGAGGCGGAGGCCAAGGCGCGGGTCGGACAGGAGATCGCCCAGCTCGGCGGCGTACACCGCGTCCGGGTCGGCCAGCCCCACCCGGATCTCGGACCGGTTCCACCCAAGCACCACCGGCACGTCGTTCACCTTCCCGTGACCCCTTCCACAGCGGAACGGCCCCGCGACACCGCAGGCTCGGCCGCGCTCGGAGCCGGTATGGCCGCCGTTTGCTTCTCCCGCGTCGGAGGGATGGTAAACTTCAATGGGCTTGAGGGGGGCAGGGCCACCGGCTCCGCGGTCTCGGGACTCAACACCAGGTCGATGCTCCCCCTCCGTTTCGCCAAGGCCAGGTCCACCGCCTGGGCGGGCGTGACCAGCAGCGTGACGTTGACCTGGCTGCCCGTCTGCGCAGCCAAGGGTTCCTTGGTCGGCGCCTCGACCTCCAGGACCGGCACGCCCTGCATGATCAGGGCGGCATACACCCCGCCCGAGCTGTTGTCCTGGGAGGTGAAGATCACGTCCACGCGGTCGCCTCACTTCAACATGCGGCCGACGGCGCCCTGGGCGTCCAGGGTCACCGTCTCCGCCCGTCCCTCGGGCGGCAGGAAGTAGCTGAGGCGGACGGCCCCGTCCGCGGCGAGGAGCCCGGGCTGCCTGGGCACCACCCAACGCGGGTCATCCCGCAACACCTCGCCTCGGCGGATGTCCTGCACCGCCACGGCGTCGACCACCTCTTCGACCCGCCGGAAGGCGCGGGCGGCCAGCCGCTCGGCGTCGAACCGTCCCACCCGGGCGATCCCCACCATCTCGGCCGTGATCCGCGCCCGCGCCGGGATGTCGCGCGCCGCGACCACGACCGTCACCCGATCGCCCAAGCGGTTCAGGTAGGCGTACACGGAATAACCCAGGGCGGCGGCCAGGACGAGCGACCAGAACACCTTCAGGCGGGAGACGGACACAGTCGACGCCACCTCCCCGTCCGCGCCTGCCGATGGGTGCTCATGACCACCACTCCCGCCCGCCGCGCGGGACGAACCACCGCCACAGGCGTGGGTGGGCGAGCCGATGGTACAGGTAGCTCCCCACGACACCCACGATGGCGGCCACGGCCACGTCCGCCGCCAGGAGGCCCCAGGCACCCGCCGCCGTCCGGGGAAAGAGCGCCGAGAGGCGGAGGATCCATTGGACGAGGACGGCCAGCCCGACCACCACCGCCAGGCCGATGACCTCAGAGGTGAAGGCCGCCAGCACGGCACCTGGCTCCGCGCCGAGCCGCCGGCAGCGGAAGACGTACTCAAACACGATCCGGGAAAGCGCGTAGAGCACGAGAACGATCGAAAGAGTCGTCACGACAAAACCGGCCCGCTCAACCGAGAAGAGGCCCACGCTGGCACCTCCGGTTCCACCTACTTCGCCAAGCGTGGGGTTTTTCCTGCCGAATGGCAGTTAAGGCAAAAACGACACAGTTTGACAGGAATCGACACGCAAAGACGGTCGCCGGTAACTGGCCGAAGTTAGACTCTATCTACTTATGTCGACCAGCGGCGGCAGGGACTAACCGCGAGCTAAAAAGTGTAGGTGACCCTGAGCCCTACGGGGACTGCTCCGCGCCTGCGGGGGGCGCCGCCCGGAGCTGCGGCTCCGGCCCGGCGGGGGTGATCACCTCCCGCACCTCGTCGCCGCGGCCGAAGGCCTCCCGCAGCAGCACGATGTCCACGCGGCGGTTCTTCGCCCGGTTGGCCTCGCTGTCGTTGGGGTAGCGGGGGCGCCACTCGCCGTAGCCGGTGGCGGCGACGCGCCGGGGGTCGACGCCGCCCGCCTCGGTGAGGAAGCGGGCCACCGCCACCGCCCGGGCCACCGACAGCTCCCAGTTCGAGGGGAACTCGGCGGTGTGGATGGGCAGGTTGTCGGTGTGCCCCTCCACCACCACCTTGTTCCGCAGCCGGGCCAGCACCTGGGAGAGCCGGGTGAGCAGGTCCCGCGCCTCGGGGCGCAGGTGGGCCTTGCCCAGGTCGAAGAAGACGCTGTCGGCGAAGCTGATCACCAGCCCCCGCTCCGCCAGGACGACGTTCACCCGCCCCGTCAACCCGGCCTCCGCCAGCGCCTGGGCCAGCTCCTGCCCCACCCGCTCCAGGTCGAGCAGCTCCGCCTGCTCGAAGGGCAGGCCCCCAAAGGGGTCCTGGCGCTCCAGGCCGTCGGCGGCGCTGCCGGGCAGCAGGTCGTTGGTGGGGGCCGGCACCTGGGAGGCGTCGAGGACCGAGTTGCTGACGTTGGCGCTCAGCAGGCTGGCCCGGATGGCGCGCACCAGCTGGATGTAGCGCGCCTTGTCCATCTGCGAGATGGAGTAGAGCACGATGAAGAAGAGCATGAGGAGGGTGATCATGTCGGCGTAGGTCAGCAACCAGCGCATCATGCCGGCGCCGTCGTGACCCCCGCCGCCGTGCCCGCCGCCATCGCCACCGGCGACGCGCCGCCGGGCCCTAGGCACGCTCCTCACCCGGCCGCAGGGCGCCGGCCTCCTTCTCCTCCGCCTTCTTCTTCTCCGGCTCGCCCGCCAGGAAGGCGCGCAGCTTCTCGCGCACCATGGTCGGGCTGTCGCCCTTCTGGATGGACAGGACGCCCTCGATGACCAGGTGGCGCAGGTGCGCCTCCTCGCGGGCGTCGGCCTTGAGCTTGTTGGCCACCGGGAGGAAGAAGATGTTGGCCGACATGATCCCCCAGAGGGTGGCCAGGAAGGCGGTGGCGATGGCCGGCCCCAGCTCGTCCGGGTTCTCCAGGTTGCTCAGCACGTGGATGAGGCCCATGACCGTGCCGATGATGCCCATGGTGGGGGCGAAGCCGCCGGCCGTCTCGTAGACCGCCGCCTCCTCGTTGTCCCGCTGCAGCGCCAGCTCCGACTCGGTCACCAGCACCCCCTCCACCATCTCCGGGTCGACGCCGTCCACCACCATCTGCAGGCCGCGGGCCATGAACTGGTCCTCCAGCTCGCGCACCTCGTCCTCGATGGCCAGCAGCCCCTCCCGGCGCGCCCGGAGGGCGAAGGAGACCAGCCTTTCCATAAGTTCGTGGGGGTCGGCGCGCCGGCGGCGCAGCACCTTGACCAGGCTGCGGGGCATGGCCAGGACGCGCCTGAGGCCGACGCTGATCATCGTGGCCCCGATCGTCCCGCCGAAGATGATCAGCATGGCGGAGAACTGGAACAGGGAGGCGACAGAGCCGCCCTCCAGCGCGTTGGCCACCAGGAGGGCGCCGACGCCGACGAGCAGGCCGAGCAGGACTCCGATCTCCACGACCATCCCCCTGAGCGGGAAAGTCGCCCCCGTTACCGTATCGCCCGCAACGGCGCCGCCGTTTAACGCGTTGCCGGCGTGCACGGCTCGATGCTACCATAACCCCGCCGGCCCCGGGAGGCAAGCCGCCCCTGGGGGCCGGCCCGACCGCTCCGCGGGGGAGGGATGCGGGTGGACGCCCGCCTGCGCGAATTGGGCGAACGGGTGCTGGCGGGAGGCGAGGTGACGCCCGACGAGGCCCTGTACCTCCTCGAGCTGCGCGGGCCGGACGTGATCCACCTCGTCGCCTACGCCAACGAGATCCGCGCCCGCTTCGTCGGGGACCGGGTGGACCTGTGCAGCATCATCAACGCCCGCTCGGGGAACTGCAGCGAGGACTGCGCCTTCTGCGCCCAGTCGGCCCACCACGCCGCCGGCGCGCCCGTCTACCCCCTCCTGGACGCCGACGCCATCCTGGCCAAGGCGCGCGCCATGGAGGCGGCCGGGGCGCGCCGCTTCGACCTGGTCACCGCGGGGTACGGCTTCACCGAGGACGACCCGGATTTCCGGCGCATCCTCGACCTGTACCGCCTGCTGCGGCGGGAGACGCGGCTGGAGCTGTGCGCCTGCCTGGGGCACCTGACGCCCGGGGCGGCGCGCGCCCTGGCCGAGGCGGGCGTCACCCGCTACAACCACAACCTGGAGACGGCCCGCTCCTTCTTCCCGCGCATCTGCACCACCCACACCTACGAGGACCGGGTGGCCACGGTGCGCGCCGCCAAGGAGGCCGGCATGGAGGTCTGCTGCGGCGGCATCATCGGCCTGGGCGAGACGCCCGCGCAGCGGGTCGAGCTGGCCTTCGCCCTCAAGGAGCTGGACGTGGACTCGGTGCCGCTCAACATCCTGAACCCGCGCCCCGGCACGCCCCTGGAGGGCGTCCCGCCGCTGTCCCCGGAGGAGATCCTCAAGACCTTCGCCATGTTCCGCTTCGTGCTGCCGCGCAAGGTCATCCGCTACGCGGCCGGCCGGGAGGTGCACCTGGGGCCGCTGCAGCCCCTGGGCCTCCTGGCCGGCCTGAACGGGATGCTCATCGGGGGCTACCTGACCACGCCCGGGCAGGAGGTGGAGCAGGACCTGGCCATGGTCGCCGCCCTCGGCTTCAGCTGGTGACCCCCGCCCCCTGCCGATAGAGGTCGAGGGGATCGCGTCCGGCTGCGTATATAGGCACGTTGGTGTCCAGGAAGAGCGGCACGGGCTACTCAAGGGCGCCCCTTTCGATCTCCCGCTCCATCTCGTCCCAGTCCTCCACGGGTACGCTGAGGGAAAGGAGTTCTGCCAGGGCCTGGCGCCGCTCCTGCCGGGAGACCTCCTCCACGAAGGTCCGCTGGATCGCCTCGCGGATGAGGGAGCTCACGGTGCTCCGCCGTTCCCTGGCCAACCTCGCCAGCACCCCGTATTCCTCCTCCGACACGATAGCCTGCACGCGCTTCCCCATGGCCAGCCTCGCCTGATCACGTTGAAATAGTGCCCAGCACATGGTAACTGCCCGATATGCGCGGTTCAAGGCCCATGCCCACCGGGACCATGGCCCAGGGCTTGCTGCACCAGGTCGGCCACCTCCCAGGGGGCGGCGGCCACCAGGGCGCCGGCTGCCTCCAGCGCCCGCACCTTCGACTCGTAGGTGCCCCGGCCGCGCTCGACGATGGCCCCGGCGTGGCCCATGCGCCGCCCGGGCGGGGCGGTGCGGCCGGCGACGAAGGCGACCACCGGCTTGGACATGGTCTTGATGAGCTCGGCCGCCTCCTCCTCGGCGGTGCCGCCGATCTCCCCCACCAGGACCAC
>JBBIPI010000054.1:0-8935 GCA_037442985.1 Clostridiales bacterium | reverse complement strand
TGCCAGAATATAGGTAGATTTTATCGTTCCCGCTCTCGGCGCCCAGCGGCTTCACGAACACCTCCAGCTTCGCCTCGCGGAGGCAGTTCCCCGCCGGCAGGGTGAACCGGTGCCAGAAGGCCTGGTTCACCTTCTTCTGGTCGAAGTAGGCCTGGGGTTTGCCCGGCGGCGGCGCGGCCGGCTCAGCCGTCGCCCCGTCGGCGGTGGAGAATTTGTCGGGTTTGCCGCCCTGCAGGGTGAAGGTCAGGCAGCAGGGCTTTTTCTCCGGCCGGTTGCCGAAGGCAACAAAGACGGTCTGCCAGTTGCCCACGGTCACCGTGGCCGTGCCCGGCGGCACCGGCGCGGGCGCCGTCTGCACCCAGCCGGGCGGGAGCACCTCCGAGACGGTGTAGGTACCCGGCTTCACCTCCAGGCAGAAGCGGCCCTTCTTGCCCGTCACCGCCTTCACCACGTTGCCGGCGGCATCCTTGACCTGGATCGTCCAGTTGGGCAGGCCGGGCTCGCCGGGGTCCTGCTGGCCGTCCCCATCGTGGTCCAGGAACTTGACGCCGCAGATCATGCCCGGCTTCTCCGGCCCGGGGCCGACCGGCGACACGTCGCAGGCTTCGTCGTTGGCCGGGTTCGCATCAGGGACGGGGACCTCGATATCCAGGGGCCCACCAAGCGTCTCCTTGACAACCGTTTTGACGATCTTGACGCTGGCGCAGTTCTTGACCTCCTTGGCGTCAGGCGCCACCTGGACCGTAAGGGTGATGGGTGGCAGACTGCCGCCCGCGGGCACCGGCCCGGGATGGGTGCAGGTCACCGTCTGGCCGCTGGCCGAGCAGGTCCAGCCGCTCCCCGTCGCGGAGACGTAGGTCAGGCCCGCCCCGAGGGTGTCGGTGACAACGATGGGACCGTCTGCCTGCGCCGTCCCCACGTTGCTGACGGCGATCTGGTAGCTGGCCTGCTGGCCGGCCGTGAGCGGTCTCGTTGGCTTCTTGGCGATGGCCAGGTCCGGCTTGCCGGTCGGTTCGGCCTGGCACTTGCCGGCCTGGCCGGCCTGGTGGATGGCCTGCACCTCCTGGGCGGTGAGGGCGCGGTTGAAGAGCTCCACCTCGTCGAGGCCGATCTCCCCGACGACCGGTTGGACGGGGGTGCCGACCGCCGCGATGCCCCCCACCAGCAGGTCGGCCGTGTTGCTGACGCTACCGAAGCCGGCCGGCAGGGGTGCCGTGGCCGCCAGCGCGCCGTTGATGTAGAGGTTGAGGCTCGTTCCCGCCCGCTCAGCGGCCACGAAGTGCCACGTCCCGTACGTTACCGGCGCCGAGACCAGGGCCGTGTTGCTGCCGTCGGCGAGGGCGAAGATCACCTGGCCGTTCTTGACGTAGAGCCGGTACCCCTGGACGCCGCCCTTGGTGGCGAGGGCCTGCGCCTTGTCCACGATGGGTTGGAACCAGGACGGGCCGACCTGGACCGGCTTCACCCAGGCGTCGATGGTGAAGTCGCCGCTGCCGAAGTTCAGCGCCGGGCTGTCGGGCACGCGGACGTAGGTGTTCTGGGATGTGAAGTAGAGCGCGCCGCCCACCATGCCCGTCGTGGGGTTGGGGCCGCCGGAGGCGACCGGCCCGGACAGGAGCGTGCCGGTATGACCGCCCACGATGTCGCTGACGGTGGTGGCGCCCGTTGTTTCATTCAGGGGCCACCAAGCCACCGCGCCGGTTGGCAGGGGTGCGCACTTGCCGCCCTCGGACGAGCCGCCGCCCGGCTGGGTGCACTGGCCGACCAGCGTCGTCCCCTGGCCCACGGCCACGTAGCGGTTGGCGCCGTAGGCCACCCCTAGGAGCGCTGCCGTCATATTGGACGTTTCGGCGGACCAGGCCGTCCCGTCGGGCGAGCTGAGGACGGTGCCGCCGACGCCCGTGGCCACCCAGCCGCAGGCGCCGTAAGTCACCGCCGCCAGGTTCTTGGTGGTGGGCGGCGGCGTCACCTGCGTCCAGGTGGTGCCGTTGGGGGAGGCGAGGATGGTGCCGTTCCACCCCACGGCGACGAGGAGGCCGTTGGCGTAGGCCACGTTCTCCAGCACGACGGTGGTGCCCGAGTTCTGCGGGGTCCAGGTGTTGCCACCGTCGCTGGAGGTGAGGATGGTGCCGTTGCCCCCCACGGCCACGTACAGGCCCGTGCCCACGGGGGCGTAGAGGACGCTGTTCAGGTCGTAGTAGCTGGGAGGCGAGAAGTTGTGGGGGCCGGTGGCCGGCGGGGACCAGGTCACGCCCCCGTCGGTGGACCGGACGATGGTGCCTCCCCCGCCGACGGCCACATACTCGCCGGGGTTGGGTCCTTTGGCCACGCTGTAGAGCGAAAAGAACCCCGGAACGCCGTTGGTCGACTGGGACCAGGTGGCGCCGCCGTCGTTGGTCACGTAGACGGTACTGCCGGCGCCCCCGCTGCCCGCCCCCACCACCACGTACTGGCTGCCGCCGCCGTGGGCGATGTCGTAGAAGAAGTAGGCCGGGCCGGGCGCGACGCTGGTCCACGTGGCCCCGTCCGTCGATTTCTGGACCCAGCCGTTGGCCCCCACGGCCCAGAACTGGGTGCCGTCGAAGATGACGTCGTTGAACTGGCCGATGATGTTCCCCACTGGCGGCAGCGGGTGCGCCGTCCAGCTCATCGCCGCGGCCCCTGTGGACAGCAAGCCGAACATCCCCGCCGCCAACAGCAAGGCCCGGCACAGCCCCTTGAAGGACGGTTTCGTGGAGCGCGCCAGCAACGCTTCCCTCTCCTTCCCCGTCGGCCATGATGCGATGGCCGCCGTCAACTTCCCCTTATCAGCAAGCGGCACTGATTGTAAATTCCACTTAAGTAGTACGGTGGCGGCGGGTACGGCCGCGGGGAGGGGCTCATGGCGGGCGCGTCCGGCAAGTCGCGGGGTGGCGGTCGCAGCGTTGCCATGGAACCGGGAGATCGCTTCTTCGTCGGGCGCGAGGCGGAGCGCCGGCTGTTCCTCGCCTGCCTGGCCGGCCGGCGGCGGGAGTGGCGCATCCTCAACGTCCACGGTCCCGCCGGCGTGGGCAAGAGCACCCTGCTCGACGCCTTCCGCCGGCTGGCGGAGGCGAAGGGGGCGTATTGCCTCTCCTTCGACGCCGGCGACCTGCCCCTCCCGCCGGAGGCCGCGGCGCGGCGGCTGGGGGACTGCCTGCCGCTCCTGGACGCGGAGGCGGAGCACCGCCCGGTGGCGGTGCTCCTCGACACGTACGAGGAGATGATCGCCCTCGACGGCTGGGTGCGGGCGCGGTTCCTGGCCCGGCTGCCGGAGCGGGCCGTGGTGGTCATCGCCGGCCGCCACCCCCTGCGGAGGCTGTGGCGGCAGTCGCCCGCCTGGCACCGGTTGGTCCAGCCCCTGCCCCTGGCCCCCTTCGACCTGGAGCTGACCCGGCGCTACCTGGCCCTGCACGGCGTGGAGGACGAACCCCTGGTGTGCGCGGTGTGGGATGTCGCCCACGGCCTGCCGCTGGCGCTCGCCCTGGCGGCGTCCCTGGCCGCCGAAGAGGGGCCGCAGGCGCTCCGGCACCTGCCCGAGCGCCCCGAGGTGATGGCGGAGCTGGCGCGCCGCTGGCTCCGGGAGGTGCCCGACGAGCGGCTGCGCCGCCTGGTGGAGGCGGCGAGCCTGCCGCGGCGTTTCGACCGCGACCTACTGGAGGTCATGACGGGCGCGCCCGTCCCGCCCGCCGACTTCGACCGGCTCGCCGGCCTCTCCTTCGTCCGCCTGGCCCGGGAGGGCTGGGCCCTGCACGGCCTCGTCCGCTCCGTGCTGGCGCGCTACCTGCGCCTCGGCGCCCCCGCCACCCAGCACGCTTTCCGCCAGCGGGCGCTCGCCCACCTGGCGGAGCGGCTGGTCCGCCCCGGACGGCATCCCGATTGGGGCGCCACACTCTACGACTTCTTCTATCTCCTCGGCGACGCGCTGATCGGGGCGGCGTTCTTCCCCGGCGAGACCGGCGGGGAGGAGGGCGGCCTCCACGTGACGTCCGCCACAGCGGCCGACCTGCCCGACCTGGAGGCCTACGCCGCCGCCTGCCGCCGCCGCGCCGAGGCGGAGGGGCCGGTGCCCTTCGAGATGATCGACCCGGCCACCGGCGCCCGCTTCACCTTCCCCTACCTCTGGGTCGACTTCCTGCGGGCGCCCCTGGACTTCCGCGCCTTCGTCGAGCTGGCCCCGGACGTGGTGCGGCTGGCCCGGGACGCGCTGGGCCGCCTGCGGGGGGTCTCCGTCGTCATCCCCATGAACGCCGAGACCCTCCCGTTCCTCGAGGCCCAGCCCGTCACCCGGACCTACTTCCGCCGCCTGCACCCGGCGGAGCGGGCGGAGTACGCCGTGCCGCCGGCAGAGACCGCCGCCTGGTTCATCCGCCACCTGCACACCGCCGACTTGGCGGACGCGCCGGCGCGCGGCATCCTCTTCCAGGACCTCTTCCGCCTGGCCTTCCGCAATGGCCGGCTGCTCACCTCCTCGCCCGCCCCCTTTTTCCAGGACCTCGTCCGCCGCTGCGGCTTCGTGGAAGTCCCGGGCGCCACCCACCACGACTTCGGCGCCGACCTGCCCAGCCCCACCTACATCCTGGACGTGCGGGGCCCCCGGCTCGCCGCGCTCCTCGCGACCCTGATCCACGGCGGCGCGCCACCGGACGACGCCCGCGCCGGCGCCGTGGCCCGCCTCCTGGCGGAGCGGCTGGCGGCCTGGGCCGCCGACAGCGCCCGCCTCGAACAGCCTGCCCCGTCCGGCGTCGGGGCCGCGCTCGCACCCGACCGGAGGGCGCCGCGCGGGGCCGGCACCCTGGCGGGGCTCACCCCCCGCGAGCGCCAGGTCGCCCTGGCCGTCCTGGACGGCCTCTCCAACGCCGAGATCGCCGACCGCCTGGGGATCCGGCTGCTGACCGTCAAGAAGCACCTGAGCCGCGTCTTCGAGAAGGCGGGCGTCCGCAGCCGCACCCAGCTCATCCGGAGGCTGATCGGGGAGGGCGCCGGCTAGGACCGGGCATCCTCCCGGGACGTCGGGCGGCGCGGCGGCTCAATAGGCGTAGTTCTTCCCGTAGGGGCGGTGGGACTTGGGCGCCAGGCGGGTGAAGCCGGCGGCGAGGATCTCCTCCAGGTCCAGGCCGAAGCAGGCGGCGTAGTCCGCCAGGTCGGCCCGGATCACCTCCAGGTCGCCCTCGTCGGCCGGGCTGATGACGACCTCCTTGCCGACCAGGTGGGGGTCCACCTCGCCGCGCAGGTACATGACCCCGCCGTGCATCCCCGTGCCGGTGTAGAAGCCCGTGAGGGAGCGGGCGCGGGTCCTGCGCCGTCCTGCCAACCCGTCCGCCGGCGCGGGTGCGGCGGCCGCGGGGACGGGGCCACCCGGCGGCGTCAGGCCGAGCACGTAGAGGCGGCCGCCGGCCATGTACTCGCCTAGGAAGGCGCCCGCCCGGCCGCCGATCACCACCACCGGGACGCGGTCCTGGTACCCCTTCATGTGGATGCCCGAGCGGTAGCCGGCGTCGCCGCGGATGTAGATCCGGCCGCAGCGCATGGAGAGGCCGACGATCTGGCCGGCGTTCCCGTGGACGACGATCCGGCCGCCGTTCATGGTGTTGCCGGCGCCGTCCTGGACGTTGCCGAACACCTCGATGGTCGGCCCGTCCATGAACACCCCCAGGTCGTTGCCGGCGGTGCCGTGGATGCGGATGGTCACCGGCAGGCGCAGGCCGGCGCCGATGTAACGCTGCCCGTTCACGTTGCGGACCTCGATCACCTGCGCCCCGTCGGCCGCGGCGCGGTGGATCTGCTCGTTGAGTTCCCGGTAGTGGAGCCCGTCCGCGTCGATGAGGACGGCGCCGCCGGCGCGCGCAGCCTTCACCGCCATCTCCTCCGCTACCTCCCGGCAGGCTTGACGCCCAGGATGTCCATGGTGGTCTGGTCGAGCCCCACGGCGCGCAACCGCTCCCGGTTGCCCCGCAGGCTCTCGAGGGAGTTGATGCCCAAGAGGCCGAGGGTCTCCTTGATCTCCCCGCTCCAGGCCTTGAAGAGGTTGCCGATGAGCTGGGCCCCTTCCTCCGGGTCGACCCGGCGCACCAGGTCCGGCCGCTGGGTGGTCAGACCCCAGGCGCAGCGGCCGCGGTGGCACTGCTGGCAGAGGGTGCAGCCCAGGGCGACGAGCACCGCCGTGCCGACGTACACGGCGTCGGCCCCCAGGGCGATGGCCTTCACCACGTCCATGCTGCAGCGGATGCTGCCGCTGGCGATGAGGGAGGCCCGGTTGCGGATGCCCTCCTTGCGGAGCCGGTCGTCCACGGCGGCGATGGCCACCTCGATGGGGATGCCCACGTGGTCGCGGATCATCGTCGGGGCGGCGCCGGTGCTGCCCCGGAAGCCGTCGATCACCACGGCGTCGGCCCCGGCCCGGACGATGCCGCTGGCGATGGCGGCCACGTTGTGCACGGCCGCGATCTTCACGAAGACCGGCTTCTCGTAGCGGGTGGCCTCCTTGATGGCGAAGATGAGCTGGCGCAGGTCCTCGATGGAGTAGATGTCGTGGTGCGGCGCCGGCGAGAGGGCGTCCGTCCCCTCGGGGATCATGCGCGTGCGGGCGATGTCGGCCGACACCTTCTCCCCCGGGAGGTGTCCGCCGATGCCCGGCTTGGCCCCCTGGCCGATTTTGATCTCCACCGCCGCGGCCCGGTTGAGGTAGTCGGCGTCCACGGCGAAGCGCCCCGAGGCCACCTGGACGATGGTGTGCGCCGCGTAGGGGTAGTGGTCCGGGTGCATGCCGCCCTCGCCGGTGCACCAATAGGTGCCGTGCTCCGCCACCGCCCGGGCGCAGGCCTTCTGCACGTTCAGGCTCACCGCCCCGTAGGACATGGCCGCGATCATGATGGGCGTCTCCAGCTTGAGCTGGGGGCCGAAGCCCAGGCGCCGGCGCAGGTCGCCGTTGGCCGGCCGCGCGCCGCCCCCGGGCCGGGACCTGCCCAGCGCCGCCGCCAGCGCCTCCAGGTCCAGGCGGTCCGGCTTGCACCCGATGTAGGTGCGGAGCTCCATCGGCTCCCGGAGGGGATCGATGGAGGGGTTGGTCACCTGGCAGGCGTCGAGGAGCAGGTGGTCGAAGATCGTGAGGTAGGGCTTGTCGTTGCCCATCCCCGTGAGCAGCTTGCCGCCCGAGGCCGCCTGCTTGCGCACGTTGTTGGCGTAGAAGCGGTTCCAGTTGTGGTTCTCGCGGTACATGGTCGGCCACGGCTCGATGCGGATGGCGTAGGTGGGACAGACGGCGACGCAGCGCCAGCAGCCCACGCAGTTCTCGTCGTAGCCGACCACGCGGGTGTCGAAGTCCAGGGCGTCCCAGCTGCACTGGAGGACGCAGAAGCGGCAGCGGGTGCACTTGTCCTCTTCGACGATGATCCGGAAGTCGGGATGGGGACGCACGGCGGCGCGCATCCGCCGGAAGGCGGTGGCCGCCTGGCGCGGCTTCTTCTTCAGGTCGACGGCGGGACCGCGCCCCTCCCGCTCCAGGGGCAGGGCGGTGCCCTCAGCCGGCGTGCCGGTGCTCATGGGCCGGCTCCTCCTTCCGCTCGACGAGGCCGGGGCGACCTCCCAGGCGCGCGATGATCGGCTCCCCTCCCTCCGGCGCCCAGACGGCGTCGGGAGAGCGGCAGACGGTGCGGATGGCCGCCTCCTCCGAGGCGATGAACACCAGGTCGCCGTGGCGCGCCCCCACCAGCGGCCGGAGCATGATGCGGTCCACCAGGCCGACCATGGCGTCGGGCATGCCGATCACCACGCTGAAGGGGCCGTTCAGGAGGGCGGGGCCGTACACCTGGCGGAGCATGGTCCACGGCTCGGCCTCGGCGGGGTCCAGGCGCTCGATCTCGGACCAGAAGGGGGCGGCCAGCACGCCGCAGGCCAGCTCGACGGGCAGGCGGTGGCGCCGGTGCAGGAGGTCGAAGAGGTAGACCACCACCTCGGTGTCGGTCATCTGGACGCAGCGGTAGCCGAACATCTCGAGGTAACGCCTGTTGGTGTCAAAGGAAGAGATCTCGCCGTTGTGGACGACGGACCACCCGAGGAGGGCGAAGGGATGGGCCCCGCCCCACCAGCCGGGGGTGTTGGTGGGGAAGCGGCCGTGGGCCGTCCAGAGGTAGCCCTCGTACTCGTCCAGGCGGAAGAACTCGCCGAGGTCCTCCGGGTACCCGACGCCCTTGAAGACGCCCATGTCCTTGCCGCTGGAGAAGATGAGGCTGCCCCGGATCCGCCCGTTCAGCTCCATCACGCGGCTGACGACGTACTCCTCCTCGTCGCCGTCGTGCTCCATGTCGGCGGGGACGGAGACGAAGTAGCGCCAGAGGACGGGCGGATCGCCCACGCGCGGGTGGCGGCGGGTGGGGATCGGCTCGTGGTCGACCACCCGGAAGGCCTGGGTGATGCCGCGCTCCATCTCCTCGTGGTCCCCGTGGGTGGTGCTCATGACGTGGAGGGCGTAGTAGCTGCGGCGGTCGGGGTAGATGCCGTAGGCGGCGAAGCCGCCGCCCAGGCCGTTGCTCCGCTCGTGCATGTTCTGGATGCCGGCGATGGCCATCGACCCGTCGAAGCGCCGCCCGCGCTCGCTCATGATGCCCAGGATGGCGCAACCTCCGGGGATACGCTCGGCCACCAAGCTCACCGGTCAACCCCTCCCCCAGGGCCAACCTATGAAAAAAGCCCCGCCGTCACCGCGCACGCCAGCAAAAGCGGGGCAGAACGTTCCCACTTTTTGCGGTTCGGGTGGAAGTATAGCACCGGCGTCGAGGGATGTCAACGCTGTGTCCTAGTTCACTACATGTGAGACTCCATAATGTGGTAGGGCCACTTCTGGGTAGTTTTCCCTAATGTACTCCGCCGGCGTCTTGCCGCCAAGAGCCTGGTGCGGCCGCACGAAGTTGTACGTCCA
>JBBIPI010000053.1:0-9044 GCA_037442985.1 Clostridiales bacterium | reverse complement strand
ACGTGCAGCCGGTAGGCCGGCCGCCCGGGGCCGGCGAGCGCCTCCACCCGCGTGACCCGGCTGCCGGTGCGGAGGCAGCCCTGGTCCAGGCGCGCGGCCACCGCGCGCGGCAGCTCGCCCATCCCGCCCGCGAAGCTCATGAAGTAGGTCTGGCGCACCCCTCCCGGGCCGGCGGGGGAGGGCGCCGACCGCGGCCGCCGGCGCGCGGCCAGCATGGCCCGGATCAGGCTGCCGTGGCGGCGCTCCATCTCCAGGAAGCGGGGGAAGCTGGCCTTGAGGCTCATGGTCTCGGGCTCGGCGGCGTGGATGCCGGCGACCAGGGGCTCGGCGATCTTCTCGAGGACCTCGCGGCCCAGGCGGCGGGTCACGAACGCCGCCAGGCTCTCGTCCGCGTCGTCCGTGCGCGGCGGCAGGACCAGGTCGAGGGCCAGGCGCAGCTTGCCGCGCCAGGAGATAAGGGGGCTGGCCAGGAAGGGGAGGAGGCGCGTGGGCACCATCATCACCAGGCCCTCCGGGAGCCGGTGCAGCTTGCCCCGGGACCAGACGTACGTGCCGGCGTGCTCCTCGTTGGTGCCCAGCAGGCGGTCCGCCAGGCCGACCTGCTCGCTCAGGTCGATGACCTGACGCCGTTCGGCCAGGAAGGCGTCGGGGCCGGCGTCCAGCACGAAGCCGTCGACCGTCTCGGTGAGGATCTTGCCGCCCAGCCGCGGCTCCGCCTCGAGGAGGAGGTAGTCGGCGCCCCGCTCCTGGAGGCGCCAGGCGGCGGCCAGCCCGGCGATCCCCCCGCCGACGATGGCGATGGGGCCGCGCCTCAAGGCGCCTCACCGGGGACGGGCGCGCGGCGGCTGCGCGGTGCGCCCGGCTCGCCCGCCGGGGCGGGCGGCGAGGCGAGGGTGGACAGCACCAGATCGGCCAGGGCGGCCACCAGCGCCGGGTCGTCGTTGAGGCAGGGGCAGCGGGCGAAGCCGAGGCCCAGCCGCTCGGCGTGGGCGCGGTGCACGACGTCGATGTCGTAGAGGGTTTCCAGGTGGTCGATTAGGAAGCCGAGGGGCACCACCAGCACGTCTCGCCCGCCGCGGGCGGCCACCTCCTCCAGCACCTCCTCCACCTGAGGGCCGAGCCACTCGCCGCCACCGGCGCCCCGGCTCTGGAAGGCCAGGCGCCAGCGCTGCAAGCCGAGACGCCCGGCCAGGGCCCGGGCGGTGGCCTGCAACTGCTCCACGTAGGGGTCGCCTCCCCGGACGAAGGCGAGGGGGAGGCTGTGGGCGCTGAAGATCACCTCCACCCGCTCCCGCGCCTCCGGCGCCAGGGTGGCGAGGGCCGCCGCTACCTTTCGCGCCAGGGCGTCCAGGTAAAGGGGGTGGAGGTGCCAATCGGGGGCCAAGGACGTCGGAGGCCGGCCGCCGCGGGCCTCCAGGGCGGCCCGCAGGTCCTGGGCGTAGGCGTCGGTGGTGGCGCGCGAGCGGTGGGGGGACAGGCTCACCGCCACCGCCCGGGCCACCCCGTCTGCCCCCATGCTGGCCACCGCGTCGGCGATGAAGGGGGGCGAGAAGCGCATGCCTACATAGGCCCTAAAGGGGCCCTCTTGCGGCGCGCCGGCGTTCAGGCGGGCCTCCAGGGCGCGGGCGAGGGCGGCCACGGTGGCCGGTAGGGGCGAGCGCCCGCCGATACGCCGGTAACGCTCCGCCACGTCGGCCGCGGCGCCAGGGGAGGGCGGCCGCCCCAGCACCCGCTCCAGGAAGGGTCCCACCGCCTCCGGGGAGTCGGGGGCGCCGAAGGCCAGGAGCAGGACGCCCGTGGCCGGCGGCGTCACCGGGCGTCACGCCCCCGCGGGGGCCGGCAGGGGCCGGCGGCTCAGGCGGTGCACCGCCTCCACCAGGAAGGCCACGTGCTCCACCGGCGTCTCCTTGTGGACCCCGTGCCCGAGGTTGAAGACGTGGCCCGGCCGGTCCCCCGCCCGGGCCAGCAGGCAGCGCACCTTCTCCTCGATCACCGCGGGGGGCGCGAAGAGCGCCGCCGGGTCCAGGTTGCCCTGGACCGCCACCCCGTCGCCCAGCCGCTCTCTGGCCTGGCCGATGTCGATCCGCCAGTCGAGGCCGATCACGTCCCCGCCGGCCTGCCGCACCAGGTCGAGCAGCGGCGAGGCGTCGTAGGCGAAGTGGATCACCGGCACGCCCAGCGGGCGCAGGCCCTCGAGCACCCGGCGGGAGTGGGGCAGGACGAAGTCCTCGTAGTCGTCCGGGGCCAGGGCGCCAGCCCAGGAGTCGAAGAGCTGGACCGCCTGGGCGCCGGCGCGCACCTGGGCGCGCAGGTAGCGGAGGACGACCTCCGCGAGCTTGTCCAGGAGGCGGTGCCACGTCCCCGGCTCCTCCCACATGAGGCGCTTGCAGCGGAGGAAGTCGCGCGTGCTCCCCCCTTCGACGAGGTAGCTGGCCAGCGTGAAGGGCGCCCCGGCGAAGCCGATGACGGCCACCTTGCCGTCTAGCTCCCGGCGCACCAGCCTCACCGTCTCCAGGACGTAGGGCACGGCCTCCTCGGGCTCGACGACCCGCAGCCGCTCCACGTCGGCGGCGGTGCGCACCGGGTTGGCGATGACCGGACCCTCGTCGGGGCCGAAGCGGAGCTCCGCGCCCATGCCCTCCAGGGGGAGGAGGATGTCGGCAAAGATGATGGCCGCGTCCACGCCCAGCCGGCGGACGGGCTGGAGCGTCACCTCGGCCGCCAGGTCCGGCGTCTTGCAGAGGGTGAGGAACGGGTACCTGTCCCGCAGCCTCCGGTACTCCTCCATGTAACGCCCGGCTTGGCGCATGAGCCAGACCGGGGTGCAGTCGACCGGCTGGCGCCGGCAGGCGCGCAGGAAGCGTTCCGCTGGCGAAAGGGTCACGGGGGAAATCCCCTCCCTGGTGGCCGAGCCCGCGGTTGACAGCACGGTTTGATGTTAACATACGCGAAGCTTCGGGCGTCGCGCGGGGGTGGCTCGGCGCACCCCGCCCGGGGTAAAGTGTTCAAGGGTGGTCGAATGGGAGCACCGCTTCTCTTCGAGCCGTTCACCCTGCGGGGGGTCACCCTGCCCAACCGCGTCGTGATGCCGCCCATGTGCCAGTACCGGGCGACGGCGGACGGCGAGGCGACGGAGTGGCACCTGGTGCACTACGGGGCGCGGGCGGTGGGGGGCGCCGGGCTGATCATAATCGAGGCGACGGCGGTCGAGAGCCGGGGCCGCATCAGCGTCAACGACCTGGGGCTGTGGGACGACCGGCACGTGGAGGGGCTGGCGCGCCTCGCGCGCTTCTGCCGGGAGCAGGGGGCGCGGGTGGGCATCCAGGTCGCCCACGCCGGCCGCAAGGCCTTCACGGCGGCCAAAGGCCGTGGTCCCGCTACGCCGGTCGCGCCCAGCCCCATCCCCTACGCCGAGGGCTGGGTGGTGCCCGCGGAGCTGGGGCGGGAGGAGCTGGACGCGGTCGTAGAGGCCTTCCGCCTGGCCGCGGTGCGGGCCGCCGCGGCCGGGTTCGACGTGCTGGAGGTCCACGCCGCCCACGGCTACCTCCTGCACGAGTTCCTCTCGCCGCTGGCCAACCGCCGCGCCGACGAGTACGGCGGCTCCCTGGAGAACCGGCTCCGTTTCCCCCTGCGCGTCATCGAGGCGGTGCGCCGCGCCTGGCCGGAGGACAGGCCGCTCTTCGTCCGCATCTCCGCCACCGACTACCTGCCGGGCGGGATCGACGTGGAGGAGATGGTCGCGATGGCGCGGGCCTTCAAGGAGGCCGGGGCCGACCTCATCCACGTCAGCTCGGGCGGGGTGCTGCACGCCGACATCCCCGTCGGCCCGGGCTACCAGGTGCCGCTGGCGGCGCGCATCCGCGCGGGGGCGGGGGTGCCAACCTGCGCCGTTGGGCTGATCACCGCGCCCGAGCAGGCCGAACAGGTCCTCCGCTGCGGGCAGGCCGACCTGGTCGCCCTGGGGCGGGAGCTGCTGCGTCACCCGCACTGGCCCCTCTATGCGGCCCACCGCCTGGGCGCGGACGTCCCCTGGCCGGAGCCGTACCGGCGCGCCCGCCTCTGAGCCCGGGGCCGCGCCCGTCCGTCAGTCCTCAGCGGCTTGGCGGACGTGCAGGCACCGGGCCGCCGACCGCGCCCGTCGGCATTCCGGTGGGTGGTCCGTCGGGCCGTCAGGCTCCGGCCCGGGCGCCGGAGGCGCCGTCCCTATTCCCCCACCAGGTTGCGGTAACGGGCCAGGGCCGAACGGAGGGCAAAGACGGCGTTGGCGTGGGCCAGGCGCGCCCCCGACAGGCGCACCTGGGCGTCGAGCACCTCCGTGACCGTGGCGACCCCCGCCCGGTAGCGCAGCTCGGCCAGGCGCAGGCCCTCCTCGGACAGGCCGACCGCCTGCCGCTGCTGGGCGATGCGCGCCCGCGCCGCGGCGATCTCCAGCAGCACCTTGCGGACCTCCAGCTCCGCGTTGACGCGCTCCTTGTCCCGCGCCAGCTCCTTCTGGCGCAGGTCGGCCTCCGCCTGGCGGTAGGCGTAGACGTTCGGGGTGAAGTAGCGGGCGGTGAGGTTGAAGGCCAGGCGCGCCGCCGCCAGGTCCTCCTCGGCCTTCAGCACGGCGACGCTGCGGGCGATGGCCTTCGAGATGGCCTCCTCCGGGTTGGCCTCCCCCGGCGCCCCTTCACCGGCGTCGCCCAGGGGGGTGGTCAGCTCCAGCTCGGTGGGGAGGGGGAGCCCCAGGACGCGGTTCAGCTCCATGCCCGCCACGGCCGCGTCCTTGCGGGCGGCCTCCAGGTCGGCCCGCGCCGTCGCCACCTGGGCCTGGGCAGCCAGCACGTCGGTGCGCGCCCGCACCCCGGCGCGGTAGGCCAGCCGGGCCTGCTCGAGCTGCCGCTCGGCGAGGGCGAGGGCCTGTTCCCGCACCCCGACCACCGCGCGGGCGAGCTGGGCGCCGAAGTAGGCCTGCTCGACGGCCAGGCGCACCCCATCGCGGGCCGCCTCGACGGCCCGCTCCGCCACGCGCGCGCCGCCCTCCGCCTGGACGGGGTACAGTTCCTTGACCTTCGCCAGGTCGAGGGTGGTGACCGCCTGGTCGGGGACGGCCCGCGCGGCGTCCCGCGCCTGGTCCCGCGCCACGCGGGCGGCCTCGGCCTGCTGCTCCGCCAGGGCGACGTCGGGGTTCTGCCTTAGGGCGAGGGCGACGGCCTCGTCCAGGGACAGCCTGCGCGGTCCCTCCGGCGGGGCCGGGGCGGCGCTGCCGCTCCCCGCCGCCGCCAGGACCAGCGCCGCGGCCAGCAGGAGGCGGACGGCTCTCGTCACCTGTCTCACGCAGCATTCCTCCCGTAAGGGGCCAGTTCAGGGTCGCGCCGGCCGGACGGCCTGCCCGTACGCCAGGGAGGCGGCCCCGGCTGCGACCACCTGCTGGCCGGCCGCGTCGCCGCCCGTCCTCCTGTTTTCACCGTGCCCCGGCCGTACCCCTGCCGCGCCGGCGCCGCGCGCACCGTCCCGGGGCGGTCGGGAGAGCGGGACCCGCCGGCCCGCTCACCGCACGTGGATCGTGACCGTCGCGCTCATGCCCGGCATCAGGCGCAACCCGGAAGCCGCCGGCAGGCTGATCTTGACGGGGATCCTCTGGGTAACCTTCGTGAAGTTGCCCGACACGTTCTGAGCCGGGAGCAGCGAGAAGATCGACTCTGTGGCCAGGCCCAGGGACTCCACCCGGCCGGTCAGCGTTACCCCCGGATAGGCGTCGAGGCGGACGGTCACCGGCTGGCCGGCGCGGACGTGGCGGATGCGCGTCTCCTCCACCTCGGCCAGGACGTAGAACCGCTCCGGGTCCGCCAGGTAAGCCAGCGCCTGGCCGGGTGTCACCGCGTTGCCCACCACCGCGGGGGAGCGGATGACGACGCCACCCACCGGCGCGCGGACGGCGGTGCGCTCGGGGCCGACCGGCGCGCCCGGATCGACGGTGCCGAGGACCTGGCCGGCCTCGACCCGGTCCCCCTCCCGCGCCGTCCAGGAGGCGAGGCGACCGGCCACCTGGGGCGTCACCGCGACCAGGTCGGCGGCGACCCGCGCGTCGTTGGTGGTCACGTAGCGGGCGTCCATGTATCCGTAGTAATAGGCGATACCCGCCGCGCCCAGGAGCGCGAGCGCCAACAGCGGGACCAGGACCCTCGCCCGGACCCGCCTGGCCGCCGTCCCCCGGCTATCCTCCCGGAGCCCCCGCGCCGTGATGGCATCGCTGCCCGCCGGAGCCTCGGGCCGTGCCTGCATCCGCTTTTCGTCCACCGCGATCACCTCTCTCCACCCATGTCCGGGCGGGCGGCTCCGCCCCGCTCCGTCCGGCCGGTCACTCCGAGAGCGCCGCCAGCGGCCCGCGGCGGGTGGACGCCCCGCTCGCCCGGCGCAGGAAGAGGGCCGGGACCAGACCAAGGGCGCAGACCGCCGCCAGGACCAGGAACACGTCGCCCATGGCCGCCACCATGGCCTCCTCGCCGATGCGGCCGGCCAGGATGCCCATGAGCTGGGAGGCCGCCGCCCCCTGGGACCCTGCCGAGGCCCCGCCCGCGCCAGGCCAGAGGCGGAGGGAATCCGGGGTCACCGCCTCGCCGAGGCGGGCTGCGTGGAAGGCCGCCCGCCGCTCCAGCAGGCTGCCGAAGACGGCGATGCCGAAGGAGCCCGCCACCCGCTGGATGATGTTGTTGACCGCCGAGGCGCGGCTGACCAGGCTGGTGGGCACGAAGGCCATGCCCGCCGTCGTCGCCGGCATCATGGACAGCCCCATCCCCACGCCCCGCAGGGCCATCCAGCCGGCGATGGTCGCCTCGGGCGTCTCGGCGGTCAGGCGGTGGAGGAGCAGGGTGGCGTACACGAGCAGGGCCAGCCCGACCGTCACCGGCACCCGCGGCCCGAAGCGGTCGTACAGCCAGCCCCCCAGGGGCATGGTCGCCCCGGTGACCAGCGCCCCGGGCATCATGAGCAGGCCGACCTCGAAGGCGCCCAGCCCGCGCACCGTCTGGAGGAAGAGGGGGACGAAGAAGATGCCCGTGAACAGGCCCAGGGTGACGATGACCACCGTCGCGTTGGCCAGGGTGAAGGTCCCGTAGCGGAAGACGCGCAGGTCGAGGAGCGGCTCCGGGTGGGTCAGCTCGATCCAGGCGAAGGCGGTCAGGCTCACCGCGCTCGCGTAGAGGAGCAGGACGACCGGCTCCGACCGCCAGCCCCAGCTCTGGCCCTTGCTGAGGGCCAGGAGCAGGCAGAACAGCCCGACGGCGGCAGCTACGAAGCCCCAAAGGTCGAAGCCCCCCGGCCGGCGCTCCCGGAACTCCGGCAGGAGGAGGGCGGCCAGCACCAGGCCGACGACGCCGATGGGCAGGTTCACGGTGAAGATGAACCGCCAGTCGAAGTACTCCACGAGATACCCGCCCAGGGTGGGTCCCAGGGCGGGCGCCAGGAGCAGGGCCATGCCCCAGATCCCCATGGCCGCGCCGAGCCGCTCGCGCGGCACCATGCGGAACACCATGGCCATGGTCGTGGGCATGATCATCCCCCCGCCCACGGCCTGGACGACGCGCGCGGCCACCAGGGAGGGCAGGTTCCAGGCCAGGCCGCAGAGGAGGGAGCCGAGGGTGAAGAGGGCCAGGCTCGCCATGTACAGGCGCCTGTAGCCCAGGGAGTCGCCCAGCCAGCCGCTGGCGGGCACCACCACCCCCAGCGTGAGCATGTAGGCCGTCGCCACCCACTCGATCTGCGTCACGCTCACGCCGAAGGCGTTCATCATGGCGGGGACGGCCACGTTGACGATGCTCGTGTCCAGGATGGCCATGAAGGCGCCGACGAGGATGGCGGCCATGGGCCCCAGCCAGGGCACCGCTCAGCCCTCCCCCCGGGCACGGTCCGCCTGCCGCTCCCGCAGGGCAGCGACCAGCGCCTCCAGGTCGGCAGCCAGGCGGGCCACCTGCTCCGGCCCCAGGGCCGCCAGCACGGCCGCCATCTCCCCGTCCCGGCGCGCGCGCAGGCGCCGCCACACCTCGCGCCAGCGCTCCGTCGGCCGCACCAAGACGCTGCGCCGGTCCGCGGGAGAGGGGGTGCGCACCAGATAGCCCATCGCCTCCAGGCGGTCGATGACGGCCGTGAGGGTACTGGGGGGCAAGCCCACCTGCCGGCTGAGGTCGGTCAGGCGGTAGCCGGCCGGCGCCTCGCCCCGAAGGGCGGCGTCCTCCGACCCGCCTGCACCGCCCGGCCCGTCCGCCGCCTCGCGGCCCGTCTCCCACCCGCCGGCGACGCACTTCATCACCAGGACCTCGGACACGGTGAGCCCCTCCGCCCGCAGGAGCGGCAGCATCAGACGATAGAGGAGCCGGTGGGCCAGGGCGAGGAGCTCGGTCACGTCGGAAGCGGTCGGCGGCGTCAAGGCGGTACCCCCCAAAATTTCGAACATGAATTATCCTATGTCGAACAGGTTCTGGTGTCAAAGTGACCGGCCGCCCCGCCGGGGGTCGGGGACGGCCGGGTGCGGCTCACCGCCGCGAGGGGACCAGGCTGAAGCGCGCGCACAGGCGGCCGTCCCGCGTGGCCGCCACGAACACCTCCTTCGGTTGCGGGAGTTCCCGCCCGGTCGACGCCCGGCAGGTGCCGACGAACCACTCCATCCTGACATAGACCGCCAAGTCCCCCGCCGTCAGGCAGGTGTACGGCGCGGGATCGGGCGGTGGACCGGGGGTTGCCACGGCAACCTTGCGCGCCAGTCACCCGAGCACGAACTTCAGGTCCACGGTGACGGCGCCGCCGTGCGCCCGGGCGATCCGGGCGGCCCGGCCGGTGACGCTCACGCGGGTCGGCACCGCCTCCACGCGGCTCACCCCCCTTCCCCGCGCCGCTGCGGGCGGAAGACGAGCGTCGCCAGGCTCAGGGACGTGAACAGGCGTTCGTACCCCAGCAGCTCCGCCCGCGGGCCCTCTGCGTATTCCGACGAATTCGTCCAGTGATTCCGATTCATCGCGACCAGTGATTCCGATTCAAAGCGACCACTGCTCGCGGCGAGGCGACGCCGG
>JBBIPI010000052.1:0-9399 GCA_037442985.1 Clostridiales bacterium | reverse complement strand
GCGGCGGAGGGAGTCGGGGCGCGCACGTCGGCTACCAGGTCGGCGACCGTCACGTCCGTCTCGTGGCCGACGGCCGACACCACCGGGATCGGGCAGGCGGCGATGGCCCGGGCCACCTCCTCGGTGTTGAAGGCCCAGAGCTCCTCGAGGGAGCCGCCCCCGCGTGCCACGATCAGGACGTCGGCGTCCAGGTGCTCCCCGGCCCGCGCGATGGCCCGGGCGATGTCCGCCGGCGCCCGCTCGCCCTGCACCAGCGCGGGGACCAGCACCAGCGGCAGGCCGGGGAAGCGCCTCCTGGCGACGCGCGCGATGTCGCGCAGGGCCGCCGCCACCGGCGAGGTGACGACGGCCACTTTCCTGGGCAGGAGGGGCAAGGGCCGCTTGCGAGACCGGTCGAAGAGCCCTTCGGCGCGCAGCCGCGCCTTCAGTTCCTCGAGGGCGCGGTACATCTCGCCCAGGCGGGTGGCCTCGTCCCGCCAGAGTCTTTGCACGTAGAGCTGGTACTGGCCGTCCCGCTCGTAGACGCCTACGTACCCCTGGGCTACGATCACCTCGCCGTTGACCGGCAGCCAGGAGCCCGGGCCGCCGGGTCCCCCGAAGGTGGCGTTCCGGCGGCTGCGGAACATGACGCAGCGCAGAGAGGCGTGTTCGTCCTTGAGGGTGAAGTACAGGTGCCCCGAGGGGTGGTCGCGGAAGTTGGACACCTCGCCCCGCACCAGCACGTCGCGCAGTTCCTCCGCCCCTTCCACCGCCTGCTTCACCAGCGCGGTGAGGGCCCGCACCGTGAGCACGGCGCCCAGGAGGGTGCTCACCGCTGCCCCCCCTCGGCCGCGTCCAGGGTGTTCTCCAGCAGCATGGCGACGGTCATCGGCCCCACGCCCCCCGGGACGGGCGTGATCCAGCCGGCCACGTCCCTCACTCCGGCATCGACGTCGCCCACGATCCGGTCCCCCACCCGGTTGATGCCCACGTCGATGACCACCGCCCCCTCCTTGACCATCTCGCGCGTGACCAGCCCCGGCCGGCCGGCGGCCACCACCAGGATGTCCGCCCGGCGCGTGTGCTCCCGCAGGTCGGCAGTGGCCCGGTGGCAGACGGTCACCGTCGCGTCAGCGTTGAGGAGCAGCAGGGCCATGGGCTTGCCCACGATGGTGGAGCGACCCACCACCACGGCGTGCCGGCCGGAGGGCGAGATCCCGGCCTCCGCCAGGAGGGCCATCACGCCTTTGGGCGTGCACGCCACGGGGCCGGGACGGCCGCGCGCCAGCCGCCCCAGGTTGAGGGGATGGAAGCCGTCCACGTCCTTGGCCGGGTCGATGGCTTCCACCAGCGCCTCGAAGTCCAGGTGACGCGGCACGGGCGCCTGGACCAGGATGCCGTGCACCGCGGGATCGGCGTTGAGCCGTCGCAGCAGCGCCAGCACCTCCCCCTGGGGCACGTCCGCCGGCAGCCGCTCCACCACGGACCGGATGCCGACCTCGGCGGCCGCCCGCTCCTTGTTGCGGACGTAGATCCGGGACGCCGGGTCGTCCCCGATCAGGACGACGGCGAGGCAAGGGGTGACGCCGCGCTCCTTGAGCCGTGCGGCCCGCTGGGCCAGGCGCGACCGGATGCCGGCCGCCACGGCCCGGCCGTCAATCACTCGCGCCGGCATCGGCCGTGGCCCCGGCGCGGTCGCGCGCCAGCTGCCCGAGGATCCCGTTCACGAAGCGGCTCGACTCGGCCTCGCCGTACGTCTTGGCGAGCTCCACCGCCTCGTTGATCACCGCGCTCACCGGGACGTCGGGTCGGTGCAGGATCTGATAGATCGAGAGCCGCAGGATGTTTCGGTCCACGGCGGCCAGGCGCTCGAGCCGCCAGTCCCGGGCGTACCGCTGGATCAGCTCGTCCACCTGGCGCAGCCCCGCCAGCGTTCCCGTGACCAGGTCCCGCGCGAACTGCGCGCCCTCTGGGGGGAGGGGCGTCTCCTCCAGTTGCTCCGCCAGGGCCTGCTCCGGGTCGGCACCCACCAGGTCCACCTGGAACAGCACCTTCAGCGCCACATGACGGGCCTGGCGACGGCTCACGGCGACCCCACCTCAGCGCCTTTCCTGGAAAAGGCGGTCGAGCCACTCCGCGAGGCCCTCGCGGTCCTCGTCGAAGCGCCTGCCGAGGACGAAGCCGGCCGCCGTGAGGACGAAGATGACCAGCCCCCAGAAGACGCCCACCACTGCCATCAGCACCCCGAGGAGGAAGCCGCAGAGGGCGCCGATCAGCTTGCCCCGGTGTCGGTTCCAGAAGGCAGCCCACTTCTCGTCCGCCATCCCGTCACCCGCTCACTCGGGCCGGGGGCGGCGGCCCTCGGAGGCCACGTTCACCACGTACACCCGCACCTCGGCGACCTCCACACCCATGACCTCGCGCACCTGGCGCGCCACCTCGCGCTGGACCGCCTGCCCCACCTCGGGGACGGCCACGTCGGCGCCCACCCAGAGCCGGAGGTAGACGCGCACCCGCCCGTCGTTGAGACCCGCCAGCGCGCGCACGTCGCGCACCCCCCGCTGGTGCCTGGCCACCCGCACCACGAGGTTCTCCACGGCGTCCAGGGAGATGCGCACCTCGCCCAGCTCGTTCTCGTGCACCACGGCCCGGCCGCCGCCCCGATGGAAGCCGAAGTAGAGCAGGCGCACGCTGGCGATGAAGAAAACGGCACCGGTGAGCCCGATGGCCCACCGGCCGTTGGGGTTTTCCAGCACCTGGCGCGTGTAGTCGAGCGGTTCCCGCCACCCCATCGCCAGGGCGACGAAGGCGGCGGAAAGGAAGGTGAGGAAGAAGGTGTAGACGGTCAAGATGACGCGGTCGAAGATCCCCATGCCCCGTCCGTGGGCGGCTCAGTGCGCCCTGACCTCTCGCTCCCCTTCCTCCGGCCCGAAGGAGACGCCCTGCACGTGGATGTTGACCTCCGTCACCTTGAGGCCGGTCATCGTCTCCACCGCCTCCTTGACGCTCTCCTGAACGCGCTGCGCCACGGCGGGGATGTTGACGCCATACTGGACGATCAGGTAGACGTCGAGGGCGGCCTGCCGGTCGCCCAGCTGCACCTTGATGCCCCGGGAGAGGTTCTTCCGGCCGAGGATCTCGGCTATGCCGCCCACCAGGCCGCCGCTCATGCCGGCCACGCCCGCCACCTCGCTGGCGGCGATGCCGGCGATGACCTTCACCACTTCCTCGGAGATCTTGACGCCTTCCCCGAGGGTTTCCACTCCCTGGGAGGAAGCCCTCTCCGCGTCCTGGACCAAGGCCACCGCCTCCCTGTCGGACTTTTTCATTATACCCGCCGCCTTTCCCGGCGGACAACCGTCAGCGGTCGAAGGGGATGATGCGCACCTGGCTGAAGGAGACCCCGGTGGCCGCCGAGGTGGCGTCGGCGATCTTGGCGGCATCCCCGGGGTTCAGGCTGCGGGCGCGCACCACCACCACCGCTCCCCGCTCGTTCAGGAAGACGACACTGTCGGGAAAGCCCTTGGCGCGGATCAGGCTCTCCGCCTCCTTCTCGAGGGCGGCGCGGCGCATGAGCTCCATGAGGCGCCGCTGGGCGTCTCCGCGCGTCTCCGGCGTCGCCTTCTCGTCGGCGGCGATCTGCTGCAGCAACTGGCGCTCCTCGCTGCGCGCGCGGTCCCGCTCCAGGCGCGCCTCGACGTAATAGTCGCGCTGGGCGTTCACGAGGGTCGCCCCGGACGGCGCGTTGCGCCGCGTGGCGGCCTGGCTGCGCAGGAAGCCCGACCACTGCCAGTTGAGGTAGCCCAGGATGGCGGCCACCACGAGCAGGAAGACTACCAGGCGCCGCGTCTCGCGGCTCCACCTGAGGCGTTCCCGGATCCTCACCGTGCCTCACCCCCTTCCCCCGCTGTCCCCGGTACTACCGTGACCAGGTGCAGGGGCACGCCCAGGGCGGCCTGGGCCGCTCGCGCCAGGGCGTCCCTGACCACCGGGTCGCCCGCGCCCTCGGCCACCACCAGCACGCCCCGCACCTCGGGGCCGCGCAGCCGCCGCACCAGGAGTTCCTGCCCCCCGCCGCCGGTCACGGCCACCACCCTCCCCTGCTCGTCGACCTGGGTGACCCGCCGCGCGCCCCCTTCCCGGTCCTGCTCCTCGGTGACGGTGCGGTTGAGCGTGCGGTCGAGGGCGAACTCGCGTTCCACTCCCCCGGCCAGGGCCACCTGCACCCGAACCCGGCCGGCCCCCCGGACGTCGCCCAGGATCCGCTCCAAGCGGGCCGCCAGGTCGGCCTCGAGCCGGGCGAGGGCATCTCCCTCCACCCCCGCCGCGGCCTCCGCAGTGCCGCCCGCCGCGGCCGCCCCCGGCGGGCGCGGGCGCGGCGCCCCGCTCAGCAGCAGCAGGAGGGCCAACCCGGCGGCCGCCACCAGCAGGGCCACCCGCAGGGAGCGCTGCTGGGGCAACTTCAGCCACAAAAAGTCGGGCTCGCCCTTCATCGTCCATCCCCCCCGACGACTACGCGTACGCGGCTCCGCTCCCAACCGAACTCCCGGGCGATCGCCCCGGCGACCGCCTCCCGTAGCCGGCCCGCCTCGTCGGGCGCCGGGCCGGGCCGCGCCGCCCCGGGCCGAGGCGGGCCTTCGGCCAGCGGTGCCGGAGCAGCCGGCGTCACCGTCACCGTGACCGAGCGGACCGTTCCGAAGCGCGGGCTCCGGGGGTCGCCGTCCACCTCGGCCTGCGCCGCGGCGGCTGCCACTCCCTCCACGCCCGTGGCCACCGCCGCCACCGCTTCCTCCACCTTGCGGCGGTAGGCCGCGAGCACCAGTCCCCGGTTGACCTCCTCCAGCCGCCGCACCCCGGCGGCGACCTCCGCCGAGGGCGGCGCTTCGGGAAGGGGACGGAAGGCGGCCTCCCAGTCCAGCCCGCCCCTGACGAGGGACAGGAAGGGGACCAGCACGGCCAGGAGGACCAGCAGGCCCACCGCGGCGCGGGCGTAACGCCTGAGCCCCGACTGGGGGAGCAGCATCTCAGCCAGGGCCGCCAGGAGCACCACCAACACCAGCTGCTTGATCCAGACCTGTAGCCCGCCGATCAACGGAACATCACTGCCGCGTTGCCCGCGGCCACCAGCACCCCGAGGGCGAGCACGAACATGACGGCCACGGCGCCCACCGCCACCGCCACCAGCGTCAGGCTGCCGGCCAGGCCCTCGAGGCAGGCCGCGACGCCAGGCCCGGCCACCGGCTGGACGGCGACGCCGGCCAAGCGGTAGATGAGGATCAGGGCCACCAGCTTGAGCACCGGGAAGGCGACGGTGAACAGGACGGCCAGGAGGCCGACGAGGCCCACGCCGTTACGGAGGAGGAGCGAGGCGGAGGCCACCAGTTCGGCGGCGTCGGCAAACATCCCGCCCACCACCGGGACGAAGGCCTTGGCCATGAACTTGGCCGAGCGCAGGGTGACGCCGTCGGCGACCGAAGCGCCGACGCCGTACACCGTGAGCACGCCCAGGAAGAGGCAGAAGCCCAGGCCCAGGACGAGCATCCCGGCCTGCCGCAGGAGGCGCGCCACCCCCGTGAGGCGGAACTCCTCCGAGAAGCCGGTGACCGTCTCGACGACCGCCGCCAGGAAGAGGAGCGGGAAGACCCACTTGAGGATGAGCAGGCTGCTCAGTTGGACGCCGGCCAGGACGAGAGGGTGGAGCAGGCCGGCCGTCACCACCGATCCCGAGGCCGCCAGGAGGGTGATCAGGGGGGGCAAGGCGGCCTGCATGAAGCCGACCAGGCGCTCCACGGCCCCCGAGGCCGCGTCCATGGCCACCTTGAAGGCCGCCAGGGCCATACCGGCCAGGGCCACCAGGACGACGGCATAGGCGGCCCGGGCCACCTGCGCCTCGGCGAAGGAGGACTGGAGGTTGGAGAGCACGGCCGCCAGGACGCCCAGGGCGACCAGGCGCGCCAGCAGCCCCAGGCTGGCGGCCACCTCGTCGAACAGGTACCGCGCCAGGCCCTCCGCCAGCTGGCGCAGGGTCCAGGGATGCTCCTCCCCGCGCAGGATCCGGACCGCCGTGTCCCGGTCCAGGGACGGCAGGTAGCCCCGCGTGTCGCGGTTCAGGTCCTGCAAGCGGGCATCCAGGGAGGCGGCGTCCAGGGCGCGCGCCTGCGCCGCGAGCACCTGCGCCGCGAGCGCCTGCTCCTCCGCCTGCCCCCGCGGGGCCGGCCCGGCCGCCCCCGCGGGGGCCGACCAGGTCAGCCCGGCCAGGATAAAAGCCGCCACCCAGCGGCCGACGCGCACCGGCAGCACCTCGCTCAGGAAAGCATCTTGAGCATGAGCTCCATCACGGCGGCGAAGATGGGCACGGCCAGGGCCAGGATGATCACCTTTCCCGCCAGCTCCACCTTGGCCGCCACCGCCCCCTCCCCCGCGTCCCGCGCCACCTGGGCGCCCAGCTCCGCCAGGTAGGCCACGCCGATGATCTTCAGCACCAGCGTCAGGTACTGGAAGTTGACGTTGGCCTTGAGGGCCACCTGGCGCAGCAGGTCCAGGACGGCTCCCACCCGCGCCAGCACGAGCGCCAGGAGGGCGGCGCCCGCCGCCAGGGAGAGCAGCACCGCCAGCTCCGGCCGCTGGGGGCGGATGACGGCCAGCAGGGTGACCGCCACCAGGGCCAGGCCGACGACCTGGACCACCTCCACCGCCCACCGCCCCCTCAGAGCTGGAACATGGTCCGCACGGTGGTGAACAGGGCGTTGATGAGGCGGACCACCAGGAGGAACACCACCGTGACGCCGCCCAGGGTGACGAGCCAGGCCAGTTCGTCCCTGCCGGCCGTCTTCAGGACGCCGTGGATCACGGCCACCAGGATGCCGACGCCGGCGATCTGCCAGATGACACCCACGTCCACCGGCGGAAACCCCTCCTCAGAGCGCCAGGAGGGCGACCAAGAGGCCGCCCAGCAGGCCCAACTGCTGGTACAGCCTGGCCTCCGTCGCGGCCCGCTCCCTTGCCTCCACCTCGGCGCGCGCCAGCCGCTCCAGGCAGAGGTCCAGGTGGCGGAGCTGGTCCTCGCGGTGGGAGGCTCCCAGGCAGGCCCCCAAGGCCAGCAGGGCCTCCCGGTCCTCGGGAGCCAGGGAGGTGGCGGGGCCGATCTCCTCCACCGCCTGCTGCCAGGCCCTGGCGGCCCCTCTCCCGTCCCCCACCGTCAGGACCCGGGCGGTCGCGGCGAACAACTCGGCCGCCGGCCCTGCGACGCAGCGGCCCGCGCGGGCCAGCGCCTCGGGGAGGAGGGTCATGCCCCAGTCCACCTCGGTGCGCAGCACGTGCAGGGCCGTCTGCAGCTGGCGCAGCTCCCGCGGCCGACGCCGCAGCCGGGCCGCCGCCGCCTGCCCCGCGGCCGCCGCGCCCCCCACCACCAGGACGACGGCCAGCAGCTTCAAGGACGCGCGCAGGTCCATGCGGGCCACCTCCCGGCACGGCCTTCGCCCCGGCGGTAGAGGACGCCCCCGGACGCGTCCCGGACCTCCTCCACGGTCCCCGGGCCGCGGCTGCAGCCGAGGCGCACCAGGCGCCCGAAGCAGCCGTCGGCCAGCAGGTCCCGGAGCACCGGACGGACCGCCGCCTCGGCCGCGCTGCCGGCGTGGGCCGAGGCCAGGAGGCGCACGCCCATGCGGGCGGCGTCGCGGAGCGCCTCCACATCCTCGGGGCGGCCCACCTCATCGGTGACGACCACCTGCGGCCCCATGGCGCGCACCAGGAGCACGAGCCCGGCCGCCTTGGGGCACCCCTCCAGCACGTCCGTCCGCGGCCCGAGATCTAGGGCGGGGCCACCCCGGCCTCCGCCCCCCAGCTCCAGCCGCTCGTCCACCACCCCGACCCGCAGGCCCGGGCAGCCCAGGTCGGGCCGCCCGCGGAAGAGCTGCCGGGCCAGGTCCCGGAGGAGGGTGGTCTTGCCCGCTCCCGGGGGCGAGATCACGAGGGTGCTGACGGGGAGGCCGTCCTCGCCCAGGATCCAGGGCAGGACGGCGTCGGCCGCGCCGGGCACCTGGCGCGCCAGGCGCACGTTGAGGGACACGATGTCCCGCAGGGCGTACGCCGACCCGCCGCGGACCACCACCCGCCCGCACAGCCCGACCCGGTGTCCCCCTGGTAGGGTGAGGAAGGCCTGACGCAGCTCCTCGTCCAGGGCGTAGAGGGAGCTGCCGCTCATCAGCTCCACGGTGCGGCGCACGTCGTCCTCCGTGACCTGGTAGGCCCGCTCCGGGTCCGTCACCGCCCGTCCGTCGGGGGCGAGGAAGGCGTCGCCCGCGGCCGTCACGACCAGCAGGGGGCGCCCGATGCCCAGGCGGACCTCCAGCCAGGGGGCGCCGCCCTTGGCCCCGGCGAGGACTCGCCGCAGCGACGGGGCGAGAAAGGCCAAGACCTCCCGCGCGAGCGCCGCCTCCAAGGGCGTCGGCCCTCCTTTCGCGGAAATCCATATGCGCGGGTGGACAAAATATGCCGGCGCGGCCGCCAGGGCGCTCGCCCTCCGGCTCGCCGGCGGAGGAACGGTCCGGGCGCTCAGCCCCTTGCCTGGCTGAGGCATCCGCCCGCGTCGCGGGACGCTGTCGGGGATCGGCGTCAGAGGCCGAAGAGGAACTGGCTCGCCCGCGCCCCGGCACCCAGCGAGGCGATCGCGAGCACGCCGAGGGCGACCACCATCAGCCATGCCTTCACCTGGGTCATCGCTCACCCCTCCTCTCTCCAAGGCCCATGATGGCCGCGAACAGTTAAATCAGCCTTACCACCCGCTTAAAAAGCGCTTAAATTGCCCTGCCGAGGAACCGACGGCGTCCAGGTCGGCCACCGCGTTCCCGGCCGGCAATGCCTGGCGAGGTCGGCGTGCGCTGGGGCCGGAGGCCCGCTTGCCGCCGGGGGATACACCGCTGTCTGAGGCTCCGTTAGGATCGCACCCGTCCCGGTAGAGGGCAAACGCAAAAGCCGGCCGGCGGCCCGTGGGGGCCGCCGGCCTCGCCCAACTGATCGGTTTACTGCGCCTGCTCCGGGCGGTAGGCGACGAAGCTGACCACCTGGCACTGGCGCTTGCGGTCGTACCCGACCACCTTGATGTAGCAGTCGGGGTGGGCCGCCCGGCAGGCCGCCAGCTCCGCCATCACCGCGTCGGCGTCGCACACGTCCACCATGGGCAGGTCCCACATCGTCCAGTAGACCAGGGTCGCCCGGGGCCGGGCGGTGTACTCGATGGCCGGGATCAGCCCCTGGGCCAGGATGTGCTCCACCTGCTTGCGCACCTCTTCCTCCGTCATGGGCGGCAGGTAGGAGAACGTCTCCAGCTTCATGCTGCACGCCTCCTCCTCTCGGCTACCGGGCCGGGACGGCATCCAGGGTGTCCACGGTCTGGAAGTCGAACTTGATGTCCTTCCAGGA
>JBBIPI010000051.1:0-9413 GCA_037442985.1 Clostridiales bacterium | reverse complement strand
CGCCACGACCAGGAGGGCGCCCGCCGCCAGGCCGGCGACCCAGCCCAGGCGCCGCTGGCGCCGCCTCTTCCGCTGCCCCCTGCTGACCGGCGCGCCCGGGATGACCGGCTCCTTACCCGCCTCCGCCGGGGCAGCGGCCGCCTCCCGCCCAGCCCTGTACGACTCCAGCACCTCGTCAGCGTCCAGGCCCAGGAAGGTGGCGTAGGCCCGCAGGTAGCCCTTGACGTAGGCCTCCCCCGGCAGGCGGTGGAACTCGCCCTCTTCAAGGGCGCGCAGATAGCGCGCCCTGATCCTCGTGGCGGCCTCCACCTGCTCCAGGGTGATCCCCTGACCCTCGCGGTGGCGCCTCAGCTCCTCCCCGATCTCCATCGCCGTCCCCCCGATCACCGCGCCTGTTCCTGCAGCCTCCTGAGGACCTCACCGAGTCGCTCGAGCCGCTGGCCGTAGGTCTTCAGATCGTCCTGGAGCTCCCGGAAGAAGCGGTTCGCCTCCTCCACCAGCTTCGCCAGGTCGTCTGCGGCCGGCCGCTCCCCGCCGGGCGCCTCCGGCTGGTCGGGGAGGGGCGCCGCGGTGCCGAAGAGCCTCCGGAGCGCCTGGTCGAGCGTCTCCTCCATGACCACCCGGTTGCCGTGCGCCACCACCACGCGCCGCAGCTCGGGCAGCTTGGTGCTGGCCGACTGCAGGTAGATCGGCTCGACGTACAGGAGCGAGTCCCGCACCGGGATCACGAGCAGGTTGCCCCGCTGCACCTGGGATCCCTGCTGGTTCCACAGGTTCAGCTTCTCCGCGATGGCGTCGTTCTGGTCGATGAGCGCCTCGATCTGCTCGGGGCCGTACACGACCTTCTGCTTGGGGAACTTGTACACCAGCAGGTCGCCGTAGCGGTCGCCGTCAGAGCGAGCCGCCAGCCAGGCGATCATGTTCTGCCGGCCCACGGGCGTGTAGGGCACCATGAGCAGGAACTCGGGAGCCGCCTCGCCGGGGAGCTGCATGATCACGTAGTAGGGGTCGACGTCGCGCAGTTCCGTGCCCACGCCCACCTTCTCCTTAGGCCGCGCCCACATGTCCTCCTTGTTGTAGAAGACGACCGGGTCCTGCATGTGGTACTTCGCGTAGCGGTCCATCTGGACCAGGAACAGGTCCTCCGGGTAGCGCAGGTGCGCCCGCAGGGTGGGGCTCAGCCGCTCCAGGGGCTGGAAGAGGCCGGGAAAAAGCGAGGCGTAGGCCTTGATGAGGGGGTCGTCCGGGTCGGCGAGGTAGAAGGAGACGGTCCCGTCGTACGCGTCCACCACCGCCTTGACAGAGTTGCGGATGTAGTTGAACCGCACGTTCCCCTCGCCGTATGGCTCTGAGTACGGATAGGCGCCCGTCACGGTGTAGGCGTCTTGGATCCAGACGAGGCGGCCGTCTGCCACCACCAGGTACGGGTCGCGGTCGTAGAGCAGGAAGGGGGCTATCTTGTTCACCCGGGCGACGATGTTACGGTAGATCAGGGCGCGGCTCTCGGGGGTGAGGGCGCGGCTGAAGAGCACATTGTAGTCGCCGGTCCAGAGGGCGAAGGCCAGGCGCGCCAGCGGCCGCCCCACGGGGATGCCGTCGCGGCCGGCGTACGTCGTGTACTCGTTCTCGTCGCCCCTGGGGTAGTGGAACTCCGGCTCGCGGGTGCCCACGATGGCGTAGGGGTCGGTGTGCTCGCCGAAGTAGATCTCCGGCCGCTCCACGCGCAGCTCCTCTGGCACCCCCGGCGCCTGGACCGGGGGGATGTCCTTGACCCAGAGGGGCGGCTGCCCCTCCCGCGTCACCTCCGAGGCGGGGCTCACCACCACGCCGTAGCCGTGGGTGTACTTAAGGTGCTGGTTGAGCCAGGTCTTGCCCGGCAGCCTGGCGTAGTCGATCTCCCGCGCCGCCAGCACCACCTGCCGCAGCCGGTCCCCGATGCGGTAGCGGTCGATGTCCACGTCCCGGAACTGATAGTAGGTGCGGATCCCCTGGAGCTGCTGGAAGGCGGACGACAGCACCCGCCAGTCCCAGAGCCGGATGTTCCCGATGGTGCCGGCCTCCTTCTCGAGGTCGCGGGCCGAGAGCAGCTCGGCAGCGGGGAAGGGCTGTTCCCGGATGCGGTCGAGGTTGTACGCCCGGCGGGTGTACTCGATGTTGAGCTTGATGAACGGCGTCTCCTTCACGATCTCGTTGGGACGCACCACGAAGTTCTGCACCAGGGAGGGGACGACGCTGCCCAGGACGACGGACGCCGCCAGCATCGCCACCAGGCCGGCGACCAGCAGGCGGTAGTTGCGCAGGGCGGGCGTGGCGAAGGCCAGCAGGGCGGTGAGCACGGACAGGACGATGAGCGCCTTCAGGGCGGGCAGCTGAGCGTAGATGTCGGCGTAGCTGGCCCCGAAGGCCACGCCCCGCTCGGAGAAGAGCAGGCGATAGGTCGCCAGCCAGTAGCCGGCCGCCTTGAGCAGGAGGTAGAAGCCCAGGAGCACCGCCAGGTGGACGCGGGCGTGCGGGTGGATGCTGAGCCAGCGGCCGTCGAGGCGTACCCGTCCCGTGATCGCGTAGGCGGCCACGGCGGCGATCAGGGAGAGCAGGGTGGCCGCGTTGAGGAGTTGGTGCGCCGCCACCAGCGCCGGCACCACGAACACGTAATAGCTGACGTCCTTGCCGAAGAGGGGATCCTGGACGCCGAAGGCGACCCTCCTCGGCAGGAGGGCGAAGGTCAGCCACTCCTGCGCCAGGGCGATCCCGGCCATGCCGCCGAGGACCAGGGCGATGGCGGTCACCACGAGCATCAGAGGCCGGAGTCGGAACCACCGCTGGTAGGGGAAGGCGACCACGCCGGGCGCCAGCAGGGGGGCATCGCGCAGCGCCAGCCACAGGTTGACCAGCAGCAGGCCGCCGAAGACCGCCCCGCCCGCCAGGCCGACCAGCCAGCGCCCGGCCAGGGAGCGCCAGAAGACATCCGCGTAACCCAGGCTCTCAAACCACAACCAGTCGACGTAGTAACCGCTGGCCAGGGAGGCGGCGACGAAGAGGGCGAACATGAAGCCGAGAAAGCCCCAGACCAGCCGCTGACGATGGCTCCAGTCCAAGGTACCGCCTCCCCCGTTCTCGGCTTTCGCCCTCTCACCGGCCTTACCTTCAATGATAACAAATTAACTAAAAGGGCCGGGTTACGATTTCACCGGCGGAAGAGGCTGCGGAAGAAGAGGCGGACGCTGTCCCAGGCGACGCGCCACCAGCCGCCCCGGCCCACGTCCTCGCCCGCCTGGAGCTCCAGGCGCAGGAGCTCGCGTCCGTCGAGGCCCACGGTGAGGGTCCCCAGGCGCTCGCCGGCCTTGACCGGCGCCACGGCGTAGCGGGCCAGGGAGGTGGTCAGGCGCAGCTCGCCCTCACGCCCGCGGGGCACGGTGACGCGCGGCGGGGCCGCCGGCCGGACGGTCACCCGCCGGGCGCGGCCCTTGTACACGGGCAGCTCGTCCGGCACTTGGCCCTTCAGGTCGAGCGTGAGGGTGGTGAAGTTGCGGAAACCGTAGTCCAGCAGCCGGCGCGCCTCCCGCGCCCGCACCTCCTCCCCCGGCGTGCCCAGGACGACGGCGATCAGTTGCCTGTCGCCCTCCCGGGCCGTCGCCACCAGGTGATAGCCGGCCTCCGGGAGGTGGCCGGTCTTGAGGCCGTCGACCCGGGGGTCCTGGAGCACCAGCCGGTTCCAGTTGGGCTGCCGGATGTTGTTCCAGGTGAACTCCTTGGCCGCGGTGATCTCCAGGGCCTCGGGGTGGTCCAGCACCACGTGGCGGGCCAGGATGGCCATGTCGCGGGCCGTGGTGTACTGCCCCTCCGCCGACAGGCCGTGGCTGTTCCGGAACACCGTGTCGCGCAGGCCCAGCTCGCGCGCGCGGGCGTTCATCATGTTCACGAAGTTCTCCTCGGAGCCCGCGCGGTACTCGGCCAGGGCGACGGCGGCGTCGTTTCCCGAGGAGACCATGAGGCCGTACAGGAGGTCGCGCACGCTCACCTGCTGCCCGACCTCCAGGAACATGTTGGAGATGGTGTTGTCGAGGGCCAGGCGCCAGGCCTTCTCGCTCACGGTCACCTTGGCGTCCGCCGCCAGGATCCCGCGGTCCAGGGCCTCCAGGATCAGGTCGAAGGTCATGATCTTAGCCAGGCTGGCCGGCGGGAGTCGCAGGTCCTCGTTGAAGGCGTACAGCGTCTGGCCGGTGACGGCGTCCAGGAGCACGGCGGCTCGGGCCTGCACGCCCAGTGGGTTGTCAGGTTCCGGAGCGGCCTCTTGCGCCTCCGCCGCGGCCGGCAGGAGCAAGAGCAGGAGCACGAAGAGAAGCAGGAGTGCCCTGGCGCGCGTGTCCAGCCCTCCTCTCGAAAACCGATTTATTAGTATCTCACATCGCCACGGAATGAAAAAGAGGATTCCCCGCGAGCGGGCCGAATACCACGCCTCGAGCGAGGAGGGCGGGTGCCTTTGGAAGAAATCGTCTACCTGAACGGCGACTTCGTTCCCTACAGCCGGGCGCTCATCCCGGTGGAGGATCGCGGCTTCCTCTTCGCCGACGGGGTCTACGAGGTCGTGAAGTTCTACGGCGGCCGGCCCTTCCGCCTGCGGGCCCACCTGCAGCGCCTCGAACAGAGCGCCGCCGCCATCCGCCTGCCGCTGCCGGCAGCCCTCGACGAGCTGGAGCGGGCGGCCCTGGAGCTGGTGGCACGGAACGGCCTCGCGGGACGGGACGCCGTCCTCTACATCCAGATCACCCGTGGTCCGGCACGCCGTTCCCACCCCTTTCCACCAGCGCCGCGGCCCACCACCTTCATGTTCGCCCGCCCGGAACAGGGCCCGGACCCCGCCCTCCGCGAGCGGGGCGTGCGGGCCATCACCGTCGAGGATCGCCGCTGGGCGCTCTGCCACGTCAAGACGGTAGGCCTGCTGCTCAACGTCCTGGCCAAGCAGCAGGCGGTGGAGGCCGGGTGCTACGAGGGGATCTTCGTCCGCGGCGGGGTGGTGACGGAGGGGACGGCCTCTAACGCCTTCGCCGTCTTCGCCGGCACCGTCCACACCCACCCGGCCGGACCCTACATCCTCTCGGGCGTAACCCGCCAGGCGGTGTTGGAGGCGGCCGTTCGCCTCGGCATTCCCGTCGTGGAGGAGCCGGTCAGCCTGGAGCGCCTGTACGCGGCCGACGAGGTCTTCGTCACGGGCACCCTCACCGAGGTCATGCCCGTGGTGGAGGTGGATGGACGCGTCATCGGCACCGGACGTCCCGGCCCCGTTACCCGCGCCCTCCAGCAGGGCTTCGCGCAGCTCACCGCGGCGGAGACCGGCCGCGCTTAGACGACCAGCCCCGGATCGGCCAGGAAGCGGGCCTGCTCCGCCAGGGCCAGGTGCGCCTCCGCGAGGGTGGCGGCCTGGAAGCGCAGGCGCGTGTATCCCGGCCGCGCCTGGCCCAACTGCGGCAGGTCGGCGGTGATCACGGTGGCGATCTTCGGGTAGCCCCCGTGCGTCTGGCAGCCCGCCAGGAGGACTATAGGCTGCCCGCCGCCCGGGACCTGGACCGACCCGGGGGCCGTCCCCTCCGAAGGCAGCTCCCGGCCAGGGCACGGCGCCACCTCCGGCCCCTCCAACCGCAGCCCCGTGCGATCGGAGAGGGTCGTAACCCGGTAGGCGTGGCTGAAGAAGCGGGCGATGGCCTCGCGCGAGAACCAGTCCTCCTGCGGGCCGAGGAGCGCGCGCACCGTCGCCTCGGGCGGGTAGTCCGGCAACGCGCCCGGACGCAGGCGGCGTCCGGCCAGCTCGCCCGGGGGCGCGGACGCCTCCCCGGCGGCCAGGAGGTCGCCCGTCCGCAGGGGACGCCCCGCCACCCCTCCCAGCCGGCCGAGCAGGTCGGTGCTGCGCGAGCCCAGGACCGGCGGCACCGCCACGCCCCCGGCCACGGCCAGGTAGGCCCGGCAGCCCCGCGGCCCGCCGGCGAAGGACAGGCGCTCCCCCGCCCGGAGCACGAAGCTCACCCCCGGCGGCACCGGCCGCCCGTCGCGGCGCGCCCCCAGGTCGGCGCCGGCCAGGGCGACGGCGACGTCGTCCAGGGCTTCCAGTTCCAGGCCCATGACGGTCACCTCCAGCGCCGCCGCCCCCGGCTCGTTGCCCACCAGCCGGTTGGCCAGGACGAGGGACAGCGGGTCCACCGCCCCCGACGCGGGGACGCCCTCGGCCTGGTACCCCCACCGGCCGAGGTCCTGGACGGTCGTCTGGAAGCCGCCGCGGCGCACCAGGAGCACGGGGCGGCCCCCCTCCCCGGCCTCATCCCGTTCCGCCGGCCGCTGTTCCGCCAGGATCCGCTCGTACTCGGCGCGCTCCACGGGCCGGAAGCGGACCCGGTCGCCGGCCCTGAGCAGGGCGCGCGGCTCGCGGGCCGGGTCGTACACCGCCAGGGGGGTGCGCCCGATGAGCCGCCAGCCCCCCGGCGTGCCGCCGGGGTACACAGCCGTGTGGTCGGCGGCTACGGCCACCGACCCGGGCGGCACGGCCAGACGCGGGCGCGGCAGCCTGGGTACCCGCAGCGGCTCCGGCAGCGGGCCGAGGTAGGCGAAGCCGGGGGCGAAGCCCAGGAAGAGGACGGTGTACTCGCAGGCGGCGTGCCGGCGCGCGTACTCCGCCGGGCTCAAGCCAACCAGGGCGGCCGTCTCCTCCAGGTCCGGCCCCGCCTCGCCGCCGTAGAGGACGGGGATCTCGACGACGGCCCCCGCGCCGCCTCCCCGATCCCCCTCCGCGCCGGCGACCGCCGCCGCCAGGACCTCCTCCAGGCGCGCCCAGGGCAGGGTCAGGGGGTCGTAGTACACGGTCACGGTTTCCCGTCCGGGCACCGCCTCCAGCAGGCCCGGAGTCGCCGTCCGCCGCAGCCGGTCGGCCAGGCCGGCCAGAGCGCGCGCCGTCTCGGCGCCTCCGCCTCCGGCCAGGCGCACCAGCGCCGCGCGGTCGCCCGCCGGACGCCAGGTCGCCTTTTCCATGGCCCCATTGTACCGGGCGCCGCACGACGGCGCATAGCCGCCCCCGGCGCGCGGGGAGATTACCCCGCGAGAAGGTGATCGCCGCGATGCAAGACCAAGGCCAATCTCCCTTCGAAGAGGCGCTGCGCGCCCTGGTGCGCCAGGAGCTGGCCCGCCTGGCCCAGGGCAACCGCCTGCCCGCCCAGGCCGGCCAGCCGACCCCGTTCGGGGCGACCGCGCAGCCGTTCCCCGGCCTGCAGGCCGCCGCCGCGCCAGCGCAGGCCCTGGCCGCCCTGGGGGCGGGACAGTTCGGGGCCCCTCCCACGGGCCAGCCCCAGGTCCAGCAACGCGCCGCGGGCGACGGGCTGGCCGGCCCTCAACAGGGCCCATCGGACCTGAACCGGGCCATGGCCGCCAACCTGGAGAAGCTGCGGGCCGTCCTGGCCGAGACGGAGCAGATCGCGCAGAAGATGGAGCAGTTGCTGGCCATGGAGGGCCGGAGCGCAGGGCAGGAGCAGGGCCAGGGCGGCCAGCCGCGCGGCCTCCGGCCCATGCGGGCGCGCCGGAACTAGGGGGCTCCCTCAGGTGGCGGCGGCGCGCTCGGCCTGCCGGTGGCGCAGGCCCAGCGCCAGGACGGCGCCGGCGAACACCAGGGCCGCCAGCAGCGAGTAGGCCAGGTGGTAGCCGGACAGGGCGGAGGGATGCGAGGCGATGATAGCCCCCACCAGCGGACCGCCGGTCAGGTGTCCGACGCTGCGGAACACGCTGCTCACCGCCTGGGCCACGCCGCGGTGCTCCGCCCCGGCCGCGTTCAGCACGATGTAGCGCAAGGGCGCCCCGATCAGGCTGGCCAGCCCCAAGCCGATGACCACCCCGTTGGCCAGGAAGAGGCCGAGCGCGCCCGTCGACCCGTTGAGCAGCAGCAGCCCGACCCCCAGCAGGCCAGCCCCCGCCAGCACCACGCGGCGGGAGCCGTGGCGGTCGAGCAGGTGGCCGCTCACCGGCGCCCCCACCGCCACCGCGAGGACCGCCGGCAGGAGGACGAGGCTGGCATCAGCGGGAGGGAGGTGGAAGGCGCGCACCACCAACGACGGGATGAACATGAACCCGGCCTCGACGCACCCGGCCACGACGGACAGGGCGTAGGCGATCAGCAACTGGCTCTGGCGCAGCAGCGCCGGGTCCACCACCGGCTGGGCCGCCGCTTGCTCCGCCTTCCAGAAGAGGGCCAGCAGCGCCGCCGCCCCGGCGACGGCGAGCCCGGGCGGCAGGGGAGGGCGCGGCCAGCCCACGCTGCTCATACCCAGGGCGAAGAGGGCCAGTCCCCCGCTGAGGAGGAGCACCCCCGGCAGGTCGAACTCGAGCCGTCCCCCGGCGCGGCCGCGGGGCAGCAGCCGCCAACCCCACCCGACCACCGCGGCCGCCAGGGGCAGGTTCACCAGGAAGAGGAAGGGCCAGCCGAAGCGCAGCAGGATGGCGCCCAGGAGCGGGCCGAGGATGAAGGCCACCCCGAAGACCATGCCCAGGAAGCCGAGCGCCCGCCCCCGGCGCTCCGGGGGGAACGCGTCGCCGACGGTGGCGGTGGCGACGGGCACGATCCCGCCGGCGCCGAACCCCTGCACGGCCCGTCCGGCCAGGAGCACGGAGAAGGAGCGGGAGAGGGCGACCGCGAGGGACCCCGCGGCGAAGAGGGCCACGCTGGCGACGTAGAGCGTCCTGCGGCCGTACGCGTCAGAGAGCCTGGCCAGCAGGGTGGAGCCGATGAGGCCGAAGAGCACGTATGTGGAGAAGACCCAGGCCAAAGCCCTGGCGTCGACCCCGAAGGAACTCCCGATGGCCGGGAGGGCGGGCCCCACGATGGCCACGTCCAGGGCCGCCATCAGGACGCCCAGGAAGAGGACGGAGAGAAGCCTAACCTGCCCGTCCGCTGGACCGCGCATACGACCACCATTATATCCCCGGGGTGGCCGGCGTTGCACGCCGCGCTCAGCGGTTGCGCCGGAGGGCCTCCCAGTACTCGGCGTCCAGGTAGCCCAGGCTCCAGACGGCGACGCCGCCCAGCTTCATCCGCTTGGCCGCCCTGAGCTTGACGACAAGGGAGCGCCCGTCCTCGAACCAGACCTCGTGGCGCCAGCCGCCCTCCTCGTAGAAGTAGTGGGGGGTACCGTCCCGGGCGCGCAGCACGCGGCTGCGCTGTTCCTCCGCCGTGGACTTGGCCAGGGCACCGGGGATCTCCCGGGGGGGAGCCGTGGACCCGAGCGCCCAGTCCCACCCGACGGCGGCCAGGCCCAGCACCACCCGCGCCGGATCGCCCGCCGCCCGCACGGCGGCGCGCGCCTCCTCCTCGACCCGCTCCAGCGGCGCCAGCGGGCCCGGCCTGGACCCCCCCCGCCCGTAGGCCAGCAGGATGACGGCGTCGG
>JBBIPI010000050.1:0-9427 GCA_037442985.1 Clostridiales bacterium | reverse complement strand
CCTGCCGCCGGCGGACCTGGGGGACGGGCGGCTCCTGGTGGAGGCGGGGGAGGGGCTGCGCTACCTGCTGGCCCGCCCCGGCGACGTGGTGACCTATGTCAGGGAGGGGGCCGCCGACCTGGGCGTGGCCGGCAAGGACGTCCTGGAGGAGAACCCGGGCGGCTACTACGAACTCCTGGACCTGGGCATCGGCCGCTGCCGCCTGTCGGTGGCCGGCATCCTGCCGCCCGGGACCGACCCGGAGGGGTTCCTGGCCGCGCGCCGGTCCCTGCGCGTGGCGACCAAGCACCCGCTGGCCGCCCGGGCGTACTTCGCCGCCCGGGGGCTAGACGCCACCATCATCCCCCTGGGCGGCGCCCTGGAGCTGGCGCCCCAGGTGGGGCTGGCGGACGTGATCGTGGACCTGGTCCAGACCGGGCAGACCCTGCGCGCCAACGGGCTGACGGAGCTGGCGGAGATCATGCCGGTGACGGCCAGGCTGATCGCCAACCCGGTGAGCCTGCGCTTCAAGGCGGCGGAGATCGGTCGCCTGGTGGCGGGCCTGCGGGCCGCCGCGGCGGTGGGGGGTGAGGCCGGTGCGGTTCCTCTCGGCCGCTGAGTTCGCGGCGACGCTGGGGGCGCGCGCCGCCGGTTTCGCCGCCCCGCCCGGCGTGGCCGAGGCGGTGGCGGGCATCCTCGCCGCCGTGCGGGAGCGGGGGGACGACGCCCTGGTGGAGCTCACCGCCCGCTTCGACGGGGTGGCGCTGGCGCCCGGGGAGCTGGAGGTGCCCGCCGCCCGGGTGGCGGCGGCGCGGGAGGAGGTCCCCCGGGAGGTGCTGGCCGCCCTGCGGACCATGCGGCAGCGCCTGGAGGCCTTCCACCGCCCCCAGCTCCCTCAGGCTTACCGGATCGAAGAGCCGGGCGGCAACGTCCTGGGGATGGAGGTCAGGCCGCTCCGGCGGGTGGGGATCTACGCCCCGGGCGGCCGCGCCTCCTATCCCTCCACCGTCCTCATGTGCGCCGTGCCGGCGCGCCTGGCGGGGGTGGAGGAGATCGTGCTGTGCACGCCCCCCGGGCCGGGGGGAGCCGTGGACGCCGCGGTGCTGGCGGCGGCGGCCGAGGCCGGGGTGGACCGGGTCTTCCGCATCGGCGGGGCGCAGGCCGTCGCCGCCCTGGCCTACGGCACGGCCAGCGTGCCGCGGGTGGACAAGATCGTCGGGCCCGGGAACGTGTACGTGACCGAGGCCAAGCGCCAGGTGTTCGGGACCGTGGCCATCGACGGCCTGCACGGCCCCAGCGAGGTGGCCGTGGTGGCCGACGAGGGGGCCGACCCGGCCTGGGTGGCGGCCGACCTGCTGGCCCAGGCGGAGCACGACCCCCTGGCCGTGTGCGTGCTCCTCACCCCGTCGGAGGGGCTGGCCCGGGCGGTGGTGGCCGAGCTGGAGCGCCTGCTCGCCTCGGCCCCGCGCGCGGAGGTGGCGCGGGCGGCGCTGGAGGGACAGGGGATGATCGTCGTCACGGCAGACCTGGCCGAGGCGGTGGCGCTGGCCGACGAGCTGGCACCCGAGCACCTGGAGCTGATGGTGGCCGACCCCGAGCCGTGGCTGGGACGCGTGCGCCGCGCCGGCGCCGTCTTCCTGGGCTATCACGCCCCGGTCCCGGCCGGGGACTACGCCGCTGGCACCAACCACGTCCTGCCCACCGGCGGCACGGCGCGGTTCTCCTCAGGGCTGGGCGTGGCCGACTTCGTGCGGCGGATGGACTACTTCCACGGGTCGGCGGCCGGGGTGGCCGACTGGGGGCCGGCCAGCGCGCTCCTGGCCGAGCGCGAGGGGCTACCTGGGCACGCGGCGGCGGTGGCGCTGCGGCTGGCCGCGGCGCGGGAGCGGGCGGCAGCGAACTGACGAGGGGGGAGGCGGCGTGAGCCGGCGCGGGGAGGCGGAGCGGAGCACCCGGGAGACGCGGGTGCGGGCGGTGGTGGACCTGGACGGCACGGGGCAGGCGCGGGTGGACACGGGGATGCCCTTCTTCGACCACCTGCTGGACGCCTTCGCCCGCCACGGGCTGTTGGACCTGGAGGTGACGGCCCGGGGCGACCTGGACGTGGAGGGGCACCACACGGCGGAGGACGTGGGCATCGTCCTGGGGCAGGCGCTGCGGGAGGCCCTGGGCGACCGGGCGGGCATCCGCCGCTTCGGCTGGGCCTGCCTGCCCATGGACGAGACCCTCGTCCTAGCGGCCCTGGACCTCTCCGGCCGGCCGTACCTGGCCTGGGAGGTGGCCGTCCCGGCGCGGGCCTTCGGCGCCTTCCACACCGAGCTGGCCGGCGAGTTCTGGCGCGCCCTGGTCAACCAGGCGGGGATCACGCTCCACGTCCGCCTGCTGGCGGGGGGCAACAGCCACCACGTGCTGGAGGCCGCCTGGAAGGCGGTGGGGCGCGCCCTGGCCCTGGCCGTCGAGCGGGACCCCCGCGTCGCCGGCCCGCTGTCGACCAAGGGGGTCCTCTAGGTGGGGCCGCTGGTGGCCGTGGTGGACTACGGGATGGGGAACCTGCACAGCGTGGCGCGCGCCCTGGAGGCGGCCGGCGCCCGGCCCCGGCGTACCGCGCGGCCGGGCGAGGTGATCGAGGCCGACGGGGTGGTGTTGCCGGGCGTGGGCGCCTTCCCCGCGGCCGTGGCCCGCCTGGCGGAGAGCGGGCTGGGCGAGGCGGTGCTGGCGGCGGCGCGGGCGGGCCTCCCCTTGCTGGGGGTCTGCCTGGGGATGCAGCTCCTCTTCGAGGCCAGCGAGGAGGAAGGGGGGGCCCAGGGCCTGGGGCTGCTGCCCGGCCGGGTCGTTCCCCTGCCCCGGTCGCCCGGGCTCAAGGTGCCCCACATGGGCTGGAACACCGTGACGTGGGAGGGGGACTTCCCCCTCTTCCGCGGCCTGGAACCGCCCGTGTACTTCTATTTCGTGCATTCCTTCTGCGTCCCCGGGCTGGCGGCCGGGGCGCCGGGTGCTCCGGCGGTGGCCACCTGCTCGTACGGCATCACCTTCCTGGCCGCCGTGGCGCGGGGGAACGTCCTGGGGACGCAGTTCCACCCGGAGAAGAGCGGCGGTAGACGGATGTCCGTCTACCGCAACTTCGTCGGCCTCTGCGCCGGGAGGCGCCGGCGTGCCGCGGGCTGCGGCTGAGGGGCGGGGAGGGGAACGGTCGTGGACGTGGAGGAGAGGCTTTCCCGGCTGGAGGGAGAGGTCGCCCGACTGGCGGCCGCCGTCAGGGCCCTCGAAGAGCGGGCCGAGAGGTTGGAGGCCGGCCAGCAGCGCCAGGAGGCCCGCCTGCGCGAGCAGGCGCGCGACCTGGAGCGCCAGGTGTGGGAGCTGCTGCGGGGCCTGCGGCTCCGTTGACGCTTGCCGCCGCGCGGCGCGGTCGGGTAGCCGCCGGGAGGAGGAGGGACGAGAGGTGCTGGTGATCCCGGCCATCGACCTCCGGGGCGGCCGGTGCGTGCGGCTGACCCAGGGGCGCTACGACCAGGAGACGGTGTACGCCGACGACCCGGTCCGGGTGGCCGGGGCGTGGGTCCGGCAGGGGGCGCCCAGGCTCCACGTGGTGGACCTGGACGGCGCCCGCGCTGGGCGCCCGGTGCACCTGGGGGCGGTGGCGGCCATCGCCGCGGCGGCGGGCGTGCCGGTGCAGGTGGGCGGGGGGCTGCGCACGCTGGAGGACGTGGCGGCGGCCCTGGCGGCGGGCGCCGACCGGGCGGTGCTGAGCACGCGCGCCCTCGCCGACGAGGGGTTCCTGCACCAGTTGGCGGCGCGCTTCCCGGGGAGGTTCGTGGTGAGCGTGGACGTGCGCGACGGCCGGGTGGCCTCGTCCGGCTGGCTGGAGACGCTGCCGCTCACGCCGGAGGCGGCCCTGGAGCGGCTGGCCGCCTTGGGGCTGGTCGAGGTGATCGTCACCGACATCGGCCGCGACGGCACCCTGGGCGGGGTGAACGTGGAGCTCCTGCGCCTGGCCGCGGGACGGGGCTTCCGCGTGACGGCGGCGGGCGGGGTCGCGACCCTGGAGGACATCCGGGCCTTGCGGGCGCTCGAGCCGGAGGGGCTCGCCGGCGTCATCGTGGGCAGGGCGCTCTACGCGGGGAGGTTCACCCTGGCCGAGGCGCTCGCCGCCGCGGGAGAGGGTGGCTAGCGTGCTCGCGCGCCGGATCATCCCTTGCCTGGACATCCGCGACGGCCGGGTGGTCAAGGGGGTCAACTTCGTCGGGCTGCGCGACGCGGGCGACCCGGTGGAGCTGGCCGCCCACTACGACCGGGCGGGGGCGGACGAGCTCGTGTTCCTCGACATCTCCGCCTCGCACGAGGGCCGGCGCACCATCTTCGAGGTGGTCGAGCGGGTGGCTGCCCAGGTGTTCATCCCCCTCACCGTGGGCGGGGGGATCAGGGACGTGGAGGACGTGCGCCAGGCGCTCCTGAGCGGTGCCGACAAGGTCTCGGTCAACACCGCGGCGGTGGCCGACCCCCACCTGATCCGGGCGTCAGCCAGCCGCTTCGGCAGCCAGTGCGTCGTGCTGGCCATCGACGCCCGACGGGTGGCCGGCGCCGGCGGCGACGGCCCCCGCTGGGAGGTGTACACGCACGGCGGGCGGCGGCCGACCGGGCTGGACGCCGTGGAGTGGGCGCGCCGGGGCGTGGCCCTCGGGGCGGGGGAGATCCTCCTCACCAGCATGGACGCGGACGGCACCCGGGGCGGCTTCGACCTGGAGCTGACGGCGCGCATCGCCGAGGCGGTGGACGTCCCCGTCATCGCTTCCGGGGGCGCAGGGTCGCCCGAGGACATCCTGAGGGTGCTCACCGAGGGCAAGGCGGACGCCGCCCTGGCCGCCTCCATCTTCCACTACGGCACCTACACGGTGCAGCAGGTCAAGGAGTACCTGGCCGCCCGCGGCGTGCCGGTGCGCCTCGACGCCCTGCCGGCGAGCCGGGGCGAGACGGCCTCGGGGGGAGCGCGGTGACCGGAGACTGGATCGAAGGGATGCGGTTCGGGGCGGACGGGCTGGTGCCGGTGGTGGTCCAGGACGCGCGCACCGGCGAGGTCTTGATGCTTGCCTACGCCAACCGGGAGGCGGTGAAGCGGACGGTGGCCGAGGGAAGGGCCTGGTTCTACAGCCGCAGCCGCCGGGCGCTGTGGCTCAAGGGCGAGACGTCCGGGAACACCCTCTCCGTGCGCGAGGTCCGCTACGACTGCGACGCCGACGCCCTCTTGTACCGCGTCGTGCCGGCGGGGCCGGCTTGCCACACCGGGGAGGTCACCTGCTTCCACCGCACCGGCTGGACCGCCTCCGGGCCCGTGGCGGCCCGGGAGGAAGCGGGCGCGGGGCTGGGCGGTGGCGACGCCGCCGTTCTGGAGGAGTTGTACTGGCTGGTGCTGTCCCGCAAGGCCGACCCGGCGCCCGGCTCCTACACCGCCCGGCTCCTCAGCGAGGGCCGCGACCGCATCCTCCAGAAGGTCGGGGAGGAGGCGGTGGAGGTGCTCCTGGCAGGCAAGGGGGAGAGCCGGGAGCGGCTGGTGGCCGAACTGGCCGACCTCCTCTACCATCTCGCCGTCCTCCTGGGCGAGCGGGAGTTGCCCTGGGGCGAGGTGTTCGCCGAGCTGCGCCGCCGGCGCCGCTGAGGCGGCGCCCAGCGGCTCACGGCCCGTCCCGGTCGGCGGGCAGGGCGAGGTCCGGCTCCGGGGGCAGGGCGGGGCTGCGGGGTGGGTAGTAGCGGTAGAACTGCTCCCGGCGCAGCTCCTGGCGCACCTCGGGGGGGAAGCCGCGGAAGACCCGGTCCATGGACGCCTGCTGGGTGCGGTGGCAGCGGATGGCCGCGATCTTGCGGTCCAGGGTGGCGGAGACGTCGACGACCGTCGTCCGCGCCGCGTCCAGGGGGTGCGCCGGCCCCTGGCCGCGGATGGCCAGGATGCGGTCCGCCGGCAGGGTCCAGTAGTACAGGGCGGCCGGCAGGCCGGCGGCGCGCCGGGCGCGGAAGAAGGCGCGGACGGTGGCGCGGCAGACGGCGCGGTGGTCGGCGTGGCCGCTGATGCCGCCCGGCGGCATGGTGACGACGGCGGCGGGGCGCAATTCCTCCATCGCTCCCGCGATGCGCGCCGTCAGTTCCTCCTGGTCGGCCTGCTCCACCTGACGGTCGACGTAGCCGAGGAAGCGGACCTCGGCTATCCCCAGGACGGCTGCGGCCTGTCGCAGCTCCTCTTCCCTGACCCGCGGGAGGTCCTTCGGGCTGCACAGGGGCGGGTCGCCCGCCTTGCCCGCCTCCCCCCGCGTGGCGCACAGCAGGACGATCCTCGCCCCCAGGTCGGCGCAGCGGGCCAGCGTGCCCCCCGGCCCGAAGGACTCGTCGTCCGGGTGGGCTGTCACCACGAGCAGGGTCGCGGGAGAAGCCACCAACGACGTCACCCCTCCCAGGATACCGTACCTCCCCTGGGGGTTCGCAACGCGGTCCCGCGGGCCCGGGCGTCACCCGGGTCGTGCCAGGGCAGGCCGTCGCGCGCCGGCCTAATATAGTAGCTTTTTTTTACGCCGTACTGAGGAGGAATTTCGCCGCCGGCGCCGAACGGAGACGGTGGAGGATAGGGGTACAGGTACGGGTAGGCCCGGGCGCCGGGGCCGGCTGGCGGTCCCGGGCACCCGAGAGAGCTTTCCCACCCACCCGAGGGGGGTCGTTGGAACGGGGCGACCCCCCGCTGATTGTGGCGCCGGCCAGGATGTGCAAGCATAGGATCATGAGCGGCGCGGCGCTGGACGCACGGGCGCGCCTGGCGGTGGCGGCCGGCAAGGCCGTGGCCGCCGTCAGCCGCCGGCTCGGCAGGGGCGGGTCGACCTTTCCGGGGGCCGTGGCCCTCCGCCTCGACCCCGGCCTGCTGGGCAAGCTGGCCCGGCGGCATCCCCTGGGCAACGTGCTGGTGACGGGCACGAACGGCAAGACGACGACGGCCCGCCTGCTCTCGGGAATGGTGCAGGCGGCCGGCTTCACCGTGGCCCATAACCGGACGGGCGCCAACCTCTTCAGGGGCATCGCCGCCGCCTTCCTCCAGGCCACGGAGCCGGGTGCGCCGCGCGACCTGGGCCTGGCAGAGGCGGACGAGGCGACGGTACCGCGGGCGGCGCGGGAGATCCGGCCCCGCCTGGTGCTGGTGACCAACCTCTTCCGCGACCAGCTCGACCGCTACGGGGAACTGGAGCGCACGGCGGCGCTGGTGCGCCAGGGGCTCGCCTGGCTGGGCGCCGGCGGCGTGGCGGTGCTCAACGCCGACGACCCGCTGGTGGCGTCTCTGGGCGAGGGGCTGGGGGCCGCCGTGGTCTACTTCGGCGTCGAGGGGAACGGTGGCGGCCAGGAGGGGGACGGTCGGGACAGCGGGCTGGTGAGGGTCGCCGACGCGCGGTACTGCGTCTCCTGCGGCCGGCGGTACGCGTACGCGCGGGTCCGCTACGCCCACATGGGGGAGTGGGCGTGCCCGGGCTGCGGGCGGCGGCGGCCGCGGCCGGACGTGGCCGTGCTGGCCGCCCATCCGGAAGGGGGAGGGATGCGCCTCCGCCTGGCGACGCCCGCCGGGGAGGTGTGGGCCCGCCTGCCGCTACCCGGGCTGTACAACGCTTACAACGCCGCCGCCGCCGCGGCCGCCGCCTTCGCCCTCGGCCTGCCCCTGCCGGCCGTCACCCAAGCCCTCGAGACGGCCCATGTCTCCTTCGGACGCATGGAGGTCATCGCGGCGCGCGGCCGCGAGCTGGTCATCGCCCTGGTCAAGAACCCGGCCGGCTGCGACCAGGTGCTCCGCACGCTGCTGGCGGACCGGGCGGGGGAGAAGCGCGCGCTCATCGCCATCAACGACCTGCTCGCCGACGGCAGGGACGTCTCCTGGCTGTGGGACGTGGAGTTCGAGGCCCTGGCGGCCCGGGCTGGGGAGTTCGCCTTCCTCGGCACCACCGGGCTGCGGGCCGAGGAGATGGCCCTGCGGCTCAAGTACGCCGGCTTCCCGCCCGAGCGGGTGGCGGTGGAGGGCGACCTGGCGCGGGCCCTGGACCGGGCCCTGGCGGCCACCCCGGAAGGGGGTCGCCTCTGGCTCCTGCCCACCTACACGGCCCTGCTGGAGGCGCGGCGCGTCCTGCAGCGCCGGGGCGTGGCCCGGCCCTTCTGGGAGGTCTGAGGGGCGATGGAGATCCGCATCTGCCACCTGTACCCGGACCTCCTCAACCTTTACGGCGACCGGGGCAACATCATCGCCCTGGTGCGCCGGGCCGAGTGGCGCGGGATCAGGGTCACCGTGACCTCCCTGGGCCTGGGGGACGCGGCCGACTTCGAGGCCGTCGACCTGGCCTTCATCGGCGGCGGCCAGGACCGGGAGCAGTCACTGGTCGCCGAGGACTTCGCCCGTGGCAAAGGCGAGGCGCTCGCCGCGGCCGTGGAGGAGGGGATGCCCCTGCTGGCCGTGTGCGGCGGCTACCAGCTCCTGGGACTCTACTACCGCACCGCGGGCGGGGAGGAGATGCCCGGCGTCGGGCTCTTCGACCTCTGGACCGAGGCCGGCTCCCGGCGCCTCATCGGCAACGTGGTGGTGGAGACCGACCTCTGCGGCGGCCGGTGTACCCTCGTCGGCTTCGAGAACCACTCGGGTCGCACTTTCCTGGGGTCGGGCTGCCGTCCCCTGGGCCGGGTGCTCGTCGGTGCCGGGAACAACGGGGAGGACGGCCTGGAGGGGGCCGTCTACCGGAACGCCGTGGGCACCTACCTGCACGGCTCGCTCCTGCCCAAGAACCCGCGCCTGGCTGACTGGCTGCTGGCGCGCGCCCTGGAGCGCCGCTACGGCCCCGGGGCCGCCGCGGCCCTCACCCCCCTCGACGATGCGGTGGAGGAGCGCGCCCACCTGGCGGCCATCCGCCGCGCCCGTGCCACCCGCCGGCGCGTTTAGCCGGTCTCCGCCGGCGGGGTTGCGGGCCGGAACAGGGCCATCGCGTCGAAAGCATGGGAGCCGGTGGCAGGGCGTGTCAGGGCGGGGTCGATGATGATCCGGCTTCTCCTCTGCCCCGTCAAAATCGTATAATCGCAATCCGAAAAGCGTTACTCGCTCGTCATCCCGTTAACGATGGGCGCTAACCGGCGGTCCTGTTAGGGGACGATCCCTTGTTCCCCCGCGTGGGAATCGCTGTGATCCTCCACGCGGAAATAGGCTTGTTGTTATGTTGCAACGTACCCCTGGGGGTAGGGTGCGCGGAGCCGTTGTGTAGCCCAACGGCTCTTTGTGACTTTAAACTGTTAAAGTGCCCAATGGGTCTGTATAGCCGTTCACGAAGTGGTACATCATCCCGTCATACCCCCGGGGCGGACGAGCTTCAATAATGTATCAACGGCGCACCTCGGTGCTTCAGTCGGGCCGAGATGACCCGACGCCAGGTTGGTTGGTGGCAAGAGAAAGGGG
>JBBIPI010000049.1:0-9515 GCA_037442985.1 Clostridiales bacterium | reverse complement strand
GCGCTGCTGGCCGCGGTGCTGGCGGCGGAGGCCCTGAGGCTGGCCGGGCCGGGCGCGGGTTCCCCGCGTGCTCCTGGACCGGCGGCCGGGGTGGAGGGGCAGGCCGCCGGATCCGCGGAGCAGGCGGCCGTGCCCCCGGCCCAGGGCGAAGCCTTCGACGCCTCGGCGGCGGAGGCGCCCGCGGCGGCGCCGATCCGCCGATACCCCGAGGCAGAGGGCGAGAGGGGACGGGCCCTGGCGCCTTCGGGCGGCGAGAGCGCGTCCGGCCTCGCCGGGGCGCCGGCGCTCGTCCGGCTCGAGCTGAACGAGGCGGGGCGGGAGGAGGCGCCGGGGATCGGGGTCGTGCACGTGCTGCGGCCCGTGGCCCACGTCCACGCCGCCGTGCGGGGCGCGGCCGACGTGCAGTGGCGGCTGTACGCGCTCCCCCCCGAGGGCGCCGCGGACACCCCCCTGGCCACCTTGCTGCCGCGGGAGGTGGACGGCCGCTGGGTGCTGGACTGGGAGGACCCGCCGCCGCAGCCGGTGCGGTTGGCCCTCTACGCGGAGGTGCCGCCGGCGGTTCCGGACCATCCCTCCTTCCTCCGCGAGGGCGGGAGGCGGTGGGCGGTCCTGGCGTCGGTGGTGGTGCGGGGGACCGGGGAGAGGGGCGACGGGACGGGGGTGCTGGCGGCGCCCCCGCCGGACCGGGCCGCCCTGGAGGAGTTGGTGCGGCGGTTCCTCGCCCTCACCGCCGAGGGCGACTACGAGGCGGCCTGGCCCCTGGTGGAGACCCCGGCGCGGGATCCGGAGGCGGCCCGCCGCCTCTTCCTCAGCCGGCAGGGCCAGACCGGCCCCGGCCTGGCCGAGGTGCTGGGGGCGCAGACCTGGGCCGGCCGGAAGTTCTATTCCTGCCAGTGCACCATCACCGAGGTGACCGAGGTGGTGGTGCGGCTGGAGGACGGCACCAGGCGGTCGCTCTGGGCCCGCCGGGACGAGCGCGGCCGGTGGCGCCTGGTGTGGGACCCGGCGGAAGGCTAGGCGCCCGGCTACCGCCCCGCCAGCTCCAGGCTGCCCACCTCGGCCAGGTCCCGCAGGTCGTGGGCCTTGATCATCCCCTGGGAGAGGGTGTAGAGGGTGTCCCCGATGTAGAGGCACCGCTCCACGAATCGCTCGGCGAGTGACTCCCCCGGATACCCGCCGTGCCCGCCCTCCCGCGCGCGCCGGTAGTCCTCCTCGGTCAGGTGGGTGATCCGCCCCCGGAGCTGGAAGCCGCGCTCCGGGTCGAGGTGGAACACGTAAGCTCCCTGGAAGACCAGGGGGCCGTAGCCCGCCGGGTCCCCGGGGACGGCCTCCGTGAGGAGCAGGGGGAAGGCCAGCAGCCCCCTCTCTCGGGAGAAGAGGAGCGCCTTGTGGTCGCGCAGGAGGGGAGAGTCGCTGCCCCGGGCGCCCAGGATCACCCGGAACCTCTCCACCGGGTGGGCCACATCCCGCACGTCGAAGAGGGCCACCTTGAGGCCCTGGTAGAAGGCGAAGTCCCCGCGGCCCCGCACCCCGGCCTCCGCCGCCTCCACGGTGTCCTTGCCGAAGCCGAGGACGTGGTCCTCGTCGTAGGGGTGCAGGTAGTCGCTGTAGCCGGGGATCTTCAGGTAGCCGAGCACCCGGGGGGCGCGCGGGTCGGCCAGGTCGAGCACGAAGAAGGGGTCCACCTTCTTGAAGGTGACCAGGTAGGCGCGCTCCCCCAGGAAGCGGGCGGCGTAGATGCGCTCGCCGGGCGCGATGCCCTCCAGGCGGCCGACGACCGTCAAGTCCCGGTCGAGGACGTAGACGTTGTTCCGGGCCGCGCCCTCGCCGCTGGCCCACACGTCCCCCTGAGTGGTGGCGCCGCGGAGATACCCCTCGTGCTCGTCCAGCGAGAACTGGTTGAGGACGGCGCCCGGCACCTCGCCCTGTGCCCGGAATACGGCCCTGCCCCCTTCCAGCGAGAAGCGGTACAGCACGGTCGTGGCCGCGAGGGGCTGCCCGGGCAGGACGCCCAGCGAGGGTTTGCCCGGCTCCCGCTCCCCGCCGTAGCGGGTGACGGCCACGTAGAGGTTGCGGGCCGAGGCGTAGACGGTCTCGCCGCCGCCCAGGTAGGTGGCCACCTGCAGCGGCCGCTCGGGCCGGTCCAGGTCCAGGCCGGCCACGATGAGGTATTCGGGCGTGAGGAACCCGGGGAAGTAGCGCACGTCGCCGTAGCCGGGGGCGGCGTAGGCGTCGCCGGCGGCCGAGTCGCGGTAGACGGGCGTCTCCGGGGTCGGGGCCGGCGCGCCCGGATCGAGCACCCGATAGTCGACGGGACGGTTGGCGACCAGGTAGAGGGCCCGCGGCGGCGGCTTGACGTCTCGCGGGCGCACGAGCGGTTCGGCTTCCGCGCCCGGACCGGCCTGGAGGAGGGCCTGCGTCGGACGGTGGCGTGGTATGAGGAGGCCCGGCGCGTGACCCCGGTGGCCGTGGGGGAGGGGGCGGATTGATCGCCGAGCGCGGCGCGGCGACAACATCCTTCCCGCGTGTCAAGGATGATCCGTATCTTCCCGAACGAGGAGTCGGCGAAGCCGTTGCTCGGCGCCGTGCTCATGGAGATCGACGCGGCCTGGACCACGGGTCACCGATACTTCGGCATGGAAGAGCACTGGGCATGGCGGGCAGAGCGGGAAGCGAAAGGAGAGGAGAATGACACCAATGTCGCCCATAGTCACCACGATTTAGCTGCTTAGCTCCAGTCGGACTTAACCCCGCATGGGCAGGAAGAGCAGATTTGCCGAAGAAGCAAATACGATACTAAGCTACCGAAACCATCGATCTGAAGGGGCAGACGAGGGCTTATGACCCGGCCATCGCTTCCTAGCGTGGAGAGCCAGATCGAGCGGGTTTTGGGCGAGGTAACGGCTGCGAGTCCGGGTAGGGATGCCATCTGGCGTGTCTCCGGCCCGCCCACCGCAGGGAAGTCAGTCTTCCTGACCACGCTGGCTGAGCGCCTAAGCGATACCGGTTTCATTCCGGTCCTGCTTTCGCCGGCTTGGCGGGCATCAGACGCTGGAGCTGCGGTGTTGCTGGATCTCGCGGCTGCCCTTAGTGACGCCGGCGTGCCGCAGCCGCTCGCAGTAATCAGTGATGCGGGTGTGGACTGGGAGACGAAGCTCGCCGCAGTCCGTCAAGCCCTTGAACGTGACTGTGACCGCTATGTCCTTCTCGTGGACGAGCCGGATCTTGCCCGCATGCCCGCTGCCTACGACGATTCCCCATTCGTGCGCCATGCCCGCGAGGTGGCCGACATGTTGGTGGAGGGGGTGCCATGCCGGCGCGTCGTGACAGGTAGAGGGGACGGGATGACCGGGGGGCGCCTTCTCCATCTTGCACCACGCTCGGATCCCCGCCCCTGGCTGCAGGATGAAGCCCAGTGGGATGGGCTGTCGGAAGCTGCTGCCGCCCTTTGGGATCTGGGCGGTGACGAGCTTGCCCGCTTATCCCCTTTGCAGAACCGGCTGCTGGTGGCTCTGGTCAAGCTTCATGGCCCTACGGAGGTTCGGCGGCGGCTCGCGGGGGGTGAAAGCCGGCGCGAGATCTCCCGTTGGCTGGCCGACACCCTTGAAGAACGGAGCGATCTCAGTCCGTTGAAGGAGATCTGGGCATGTCTCAGCCTGGAGCGCGGTTCATTCGACGCTGAACTCCCGAAAGAATTCGGGGAGGCGCAACTCCCTGCGGAACTCCGGTCCATCCTGTGGAGGTGCTTGCTCTACCAACATGGCGATCGGTGGACGCTTCACGACACCCTTCGCCTGGATGTGATCGAGCGGCAGTGGCTGTCTGAAGAGCGGCGTCGCCAGATCCACAGGCAACTCGCCCGGTTCCATCACCGGCGGTTCGAGTCCCTGCGCGAACATCCCGAGCGATACCGGCTGGCCCTCTTCCACGAGTTCGAGGCGTTCCACCATTATGGCGAAGCAGGGGACATGGACTCGGCCCTTGGGCTTCGTTGCTGGTTCGTGGACCAGCTCAACGCCTTAGGGCGCATTTTGAGCAGGGATTTTCGCAATTACTCGGGAGCGGTTACCGTTTTTCGACGGGTCCTCGACCACCTACCGGAGGATCCTTACGCCAACCACTATCTCGCCTGGAACCTCGACGTTCAGGGGCTGGAGCCAATGGAGGTTGAAAGCCGCTACCGAAAAGCCCTCGATGCGGAGCCCTGGAATGTCTGGTGGCATGGCCGGTATATCAATTTTCTCATCACCCGCGGGAGGACCAAGGATGCCCGTCACGCTTGGGATGACGCGTGTGACGCCTTGGGTCTGCCGGATCCGCACGCCGACCCCTGGGTTTACGAGAACCTGCACATGTGGGTGGCGCGTCTTCTCATCCACCGCGGGCAGCTCGATTTCGCCGAGGCGGTCATGAGGCAGATCCCAGCCCGGACGATCCGCGATCATCCCGGGCTGGCGGCCCTGTTCCGGCGTTTGCGCACGCTCTTGGAGGTCCGGCGAACTGGTACCGTGTTTCCGCTCGGTATTCCTTCAGAACGCTGGTGGGATGGCCCGCATCTCCTTCACACACGGTTACCCGACCAGGGGCTGGAACTCAAGTGGTGGCTCCCGGGTCGCGTTGATGCCGTCGAAGAAGGGCGGCTTAGCCTGTTTGTCGCCTATCCGAACGGAAGCGGGCACCGCTACGGTCACATGGAGATGACCTTCGCGGAGTTTGATTCCCAATGCATGGACCAGGTGCGGGCCAGGGATCTCACGCCCGGTCGTTTCTTGGAGATCGGTGGTTATGCAGCCGCGACGGCGGGCCAAGAAAAGAAATACATTCGCGTTCACCCGGCTCGATACGACGAGGATTTGGACCTGCCGCCGCTGTGGCCCAATCCGGTCCGCTATCTCAGGCGCTGGAACGACGCTGTCTTCAGGGACGGCTCCTATGGTCGGTGAGGCTGAGTCGAGTCTGGCTGGGTTGCGGGCTGACCTGCTTTATGTAATTGTGTTCGGGCCGGGTTTTGGCGAAAGCATCATCCTCCGCGTTCCCCCCGATTGCTGGGTGGTCATTGACGGTTGCCAAGTGGGGGCGTCCAGTTACCCGGCCCGCCTGCTCGCTGAACATGACGCCCGATGGTCATGTGTCGTTCTGACCCACCCACACGATGACCACGTCCTGGGACTGGATGCAGTGCTCGACCGGCCGGGCGGGCCGGTGGTCGGATGCGTGGCGCCGGTGGTGGAGGATCCGTACCTGTGGATGCGTTCGCCCGATCCGGAGCGCCACTTCGTAAGCGGCACCAAGGAGCACGTCTTGGCCGCCATTCAGGATCGGTGGGAAACGATCGAAGGAGCCCGCTGGGAGCTGCGCCGGGGAGAGAAACGCAGGTTCTGCGGGGCCGACTTTACGGTGTTGCACCCCAATGACCCGACGCTGCGAGCATTTTACGCCGCGGTCCGCCAGGGCTACCGTTTCGACGAGAACCTGCTTTCAACCCCGCTTCTCGTGGACTGGAAACGGGTCCGTGTGCTTCTGGGTGCCGATTTGCCGGCCCGGGCGTGGGATTCCGTGGGCTCCGAGTTCATCCATCTCGATGTCCACCATGTCTTGAAGGTTCCGCACCATGGGTCGCGAGAAGCCTTGTCCCCGGTTTATCTAGGCAGGGTGGGTTCGGGTAGAGAACGCATCTGGGTGGTGACGCCATTTAACAGGGGGCGCCGGTTGCCCGTTTTCGGCGACGGCGAAGCGATCGCCCACATGCTCGAGTACGTGGACGTAGTGCACCTGACGAGCTTGCCGGTTCCGCGCGGTTTTCAGGGTCGGACGTCATGCCGCAAGACCCGTATGGAGGTTATTGAGATCTTGGATTCAGCAGCCCGTGGCGAGTCCCCGGCAGGCTCGACCACGGCTGTTGAGCCTGGGGAGGGCGTGGACTGCTGGGTTGCAGTGGGTCTGGACGAGGCAGGGCACTTGGTTGACCTCCGTCATGGCCCTGGCTCAATAGTCGTACGTGAGGGATTGCATGCTTAGGCTGGACCGCTGCCCAATGTGATATGACCGGGGGATCGGGATGCAGTAGTTGGGGGGTACGCGCGTCCTCGTAACGGGGGCGCGGGGTTTTGGGCCTGCATGTTGTTGAGGAGTCCCGCCGCGCCGGCGTGGAGAAGGTGGTCGTGGTCGGAACCACCTGTGCTTACCCGAAGTTGACGCCGGTGCCCTTCCGCGAAGAGGATCTCTGGAACGGCTACGTGGAGGAGACCTACGGGCCCTACGGGGTGGCCAAGCGCGCTCTTCAAGTTCGTGGAGGCCAGGGAGGCCGGCGCGGCGCGGGTCACCCTCTGGGGCACGGGGTAGGTGAGCCGGGAATTCCTTTACGTGGAGGACTGTGCCGAGGGCATCCTCCTGGCGGCCGAACGTTACGACGGGCCGGAGCCCGTAAATCTAGGAACGAGCGAGGAAGTTGCCATCGCTGATCTGGCCCGGATGATCCGCAAGGTCGGCGGGTATGAGGGTGAGATCCGCTGGGACACCGCCCGGCCCGACGGCCAACCCCGCCGCCGGTTTGACGTGAGCCGCGCCCGGGAGAAGTTCGGTTTCGTGGCCCGGACCAGCCTGGAGGAAGGGTTGCGCCGGACAGTGGCCCGGCCGGAGGGGTCTGCGGGTGTTGTCTCCGACGCGGGCGCCCCGGCGTGAGCCCTTCGGGGTGAGGATATGAACCGCCCCCGCATCGCCTTCTACGTCTCCGACCACGGCTTCGGGCACGCGACCCGCTTCATCGCCCTCATCCGGGCATTGCTGGCCAGCAACGACGTCCAGATGCTGGTGCGCTCCGGTTCCTGCGTTCCGCTGTTGGCGGCGTCCCTCGCGCCCTGGACTGCCCAGGGGCGGGCGCGTATCGTTTCCGGTCCTACCAACCGAGGTTTCGTTTCCTGCCCGGGCTCTCTGGAGGTGGATCTGGATCGCACGGCTGCGGAGGTGGCGGCCGAAGTGGCCGGGTTGCCGGCCTGGGTGGAGCGGGAGGTGAATCTATGCCGGCGGGAACGAGTCGACCTGGTGGTTTCCGACATCGTTCCGGGGGCCTTCGCGGTGGCCAGGCGGCTGGGGATTCCAGGGCTGGCCGTCACCAACTTCACCTGGTTCGACGCTTATGCCCACCTCTTTCCGGCCGCCGGGTGGCTCCGACCCCTGCGGCGGGCTTACGAACAGGGGACCGGGGCGGCCGTCCTCCCGTTTACCAGCGGCATCACCGCCCTTCCCAACGGCTGGGATCGGAGTGGCAGTTCCGGTCGTAGACGGACGGGTCGCGGGCCATCTCGGCTCGGCTGTCGAACGTGCTTTAACGCTTCGAGGCGCTTATGCCGCCCTTCCTCCCCGCTACGGAAGTCACGGGGCCCAAGTGATCGCTGAGTGGCTGCTGGAGCACGTGGTGCTCAAGATTGGGTGAGGCGAGCATCAGGTACCGTACCATCGACTGGTTTCGCACCTATGTCAGCGCGGCCTATCCCTGGGGTGCCGCCGCCCCGGAGCCGGGTCCGGCGGGCATCCCGTCCGCCGGCGGCTCCGGCGGGGTGGAGGGCAAGGCGGGGAACCGGGGCAACGGCTGCGGCATGCCCGGGACGCCGTCCCCGGGCGTCGGCAAGCCGGGCGGGACAAGGCCGGGGAGCGGGCCCGGTTCCTGGGGGAACTGCGGCTCGCCGGGCCCGGGGAGGAGCGGCCGGTCGGGCGGCGCCGGCCCGACGTCCTCCACCGAGCCGGAGAAGGCCTGCTCGACCCCGATCCCGGCCTGGCGCAGGATCTCGGACAGCGACAGGCGCGGGAACGCCGTCGCCTCCGGGGCGGAGCCGGCCTGTCGGGCCGCCTCGGCGGCCAGGTGCTTGCCCAAGGGGATGCCCGCCGCGTGCGCCGCCTCCAGCTGCCGGTCCGTGGCGGCCGCGACCACCACCGTGGCGCTGCCGGCGGCCCGGCGGATGCCCGCGCGCACCCCGGCGCGGGCCAGTTCCTCCAGAGGCGCCACGTCGACCCCGGCGCGCCGGGGGCCGACCGTGGCCACCAGGAGGCCGCCGCGGGGGAGCTTGCCCGAGCGCACCGCGGCGACGGCCAGCTCCTCCAGCGCCCGGTCCAGCCGCTCCCCCTCCACCTGCACAGCCGCGAGCAGGGCGCGGCCGTCGGCGTTGACGCCCTCGGCCTGCCGGACGATGCCCCGGGAGGTTACGCCCAGCTCCACGCTGGGGTTGATGTCCACGGCCACCGTGGCCACCGTGGTCAGGGCGGGGAGGTGGAGGAAGAGGGCCAGGGCCGCGGACGCCGCCAGCGGCACGAGCGCCAAGAGGAAAGAGCCACGCTTCCGCCGCGCGCCCGGCCGGGTGGCCGGCGGGGCAACGGTGAAGGTGACCTCCTCGCCGGGCACCGGCTGCCGCTCCCACTGGTTGGGGTCGACGCGGTGGATCTCCCCCCGGGGCGTCATGACGTGTGCTGCCCGGGCGTCGATGTGGATCACGATCCCTTTTCCGGCGGCGGTGCGGCGCTTCAACTGTCTCCCCACCTTCAGGAGCTGAGGAGCGGCTTCAGGTATTCCTTCAGGAACACCAGGTCCCGGTCGAGGATGATGACCAGGGCGATCAGGTACTTCCGCCCTCGCTCCAGCGTCTTGCGGCTGACCCCGGCGCGCTCGGCCAGTTCCCGGAGCGGCACCTGGCGGGTCTTGTGGAACCGGCGCAGCAGAGCCGGGTCGCGCACCAGGGCGAGGGCGGCCCGCGCCAGGTTCCGGCGCGCGTCCTCCCGGGTGGGCGCCGCCTCCGCCAGGTCGGCCAGGGAGATTCCGAAGGATGCCAACTCCCGTGCCAGTTCTTGCAGCTCCTCGCCCCGGGCGGCCGCCTCCTCCCTGCGGGCCAGTTCCAGGTAACTCTGCCGGACCAGGGCGCGGTCCTCTAGCTCCGCCTCCACGTCCAGGCTCGACGGGCGTTGCCGCCCCTCGCGGCGGAAGTGATCGACCAGCCGCCGTTTGATGAGCAGGCGGGCGAAGGCCAGGAACGAGCCCCGGGCCGGATCATACAGGTCGATCGCCTCGTCGAGGGCCACGAGCGCCACGCTCAGCTCGTCGTCGTTCTCCCACTGGAGGGGACGGCCGGTGGCCTGGCGGGCCGTGCGCGCCACGAAGGGCCGGCAGGCAGCGATCAGTTCCTCCCGCAGCGCCCGGTTGCCCGTCTGGGCGCCCGCCAGCAGCCGCTCCAGGTCCTCCGGCAGCCCGGTGATCCCCGCTGTCTCGGGAAGCGCCCACGTGGCCATTCCCAGCATCAGGCCCCCCATGTCCCTGCACGGATTCGCTCGCGCACCCCATTGGCTCCTTCCTAGCCCGCCGCGCGTGCCCCGGCGTCGCCTCCCGCGCGGTTCCCGTCAACGGGTATTCGGTGAGAGTGGGCGCCAAGTGGGGGTCGCGGCGGCCCCCAGTTCTCCCCCGTGCCGGGCGAATGCCGGAGCGAGAAGGGGATGGGGGCCGGGTTTCGGCCGGCCCCCGGGCGCCGGCGGGG
>JBBIPI010000048.1:0-9822 GCA_037442985.1 Clostridiales bacterium | reverse complement strand
TAGATCACCTTGCCGTCGCACGGGGCCACGACCAGGTCCGGATCCTGGGGAGGGGTGCGCTTGGGGTCGCGGTAGAACCAGACGTGGCGAAGGTAAAGCTGGACGGCCAGGAGCAGGCCCAGGAGCAAGGCGACGGCGGGCAGGGGACTGTGCCCCGCTCTAGCCCACCGGGCGACCGCCTCTCTGATCCGTGCCACGGCGTCCCCTCCTGGCGAAACTCCCCGAACGGCGTTGGAGAGAAGCAAGTTCCACGGCTGGGCCATTCCTCCTGCAGGGAGTCGCTGACAGGAGGCGGAGCACGATATGCGCGTCGTTGTGGGTTTTATGCACATCCGGTATATTAACTGGCGGGCGGTCACGAGGAGGTTCCGCTGGATGGGCACCAACCTGACGCGCAAGATCCTGGCCGAGCACCTGGTGGCCGGGGAGCTCCAGGTCGGCCGGGAGATCGCCATCCGCATCGACCAGACGCTCACCCAGGACGCCACCGGGACGATGGCCTACCTCCAGTTCGAGGCCATGGGCGTGCCCCGCGTGCGCACCAAGCTGTCCGTGAGCTACGTGGACCACAACATGCTCCAGACCGGCTTCGAGAACGCCGACGACCACCGTTTCCTCCAGACCGTCGCCGCCAAGTACGGCATCTACTTCTCCCGGCCGGGGAACGGCATCTGCCACCAGGTCCACTTGGAGCGCTTCGCCGTGCCCGGCCAGACGCTCCTGGGCTCGGACAGCCACACCCCCACGGCCGGCGGCCTGGGGATGCTGGCCATCGGCGCCGGCGGCTTGGACGTGGCGGTGGCCATGGCCGGCGGTCCCTTCCACCTGGCCATGCCGGCCGTGGTCAACGTGCGCCTGCGGGGGCGGCTGCGGCCCTGGGTCACGGCCAAGGACGTCATCCTGGAGCTGCTGCGGAGGCTCACGGTCAAGGGCGGCGTCGGCAAGGTGTTCGAGTACTCCGGCCCCGGCGTGGCCACCCTGACCGTGCCGGAACGCGCCACCATCACGAACATGGGCGCCGAGCTCGGCGCCACCACCTCCATCTTCCCCAGCGACGAGATGACCCGGGCCTTCCTGCGCGCCCAGGGGCGGGAGGGGGTCTGGGTGCCCCTGGCCGCCGACCCCGACGCCGCCTACGACGAGGTGATCGAGCTCGACCTCGGGGAACTTGAGCCCCTGATCGCGCTCCCCCACAGCCCCGACAACGTGGTCCCCGTGCGCGCGGTGGCCGGGACGCCCGTGGACCAGGTCAGCATCGGCAGCTGCACCAACTCGTCCTACACCGACCTGATGCGGGTGGCCAGCATCCTGCGCGGCAGGAGGGTGCACCCGCGGGTGAGCCTCTCCATCGCCCCGGGCTCCCGCCAGGTGCTGGAGGCCATCGCCCGCAACGGCGCCCTGGCCGACCTGATCGCCGCCGGCGCCCGGATCCTGGAGACCGCCTGCGGTCCCTGCATCGGCATGGGGCAGGCGCCGGCCTCGGGGGCCGTGTCGGTGCGCTCCTTCAACCGCAACTTCGAGGGGCGCAGCGGCACCCCGGATGCGCGCGTCTACCTGGCCAGCCCGGAGACGGCGGCGGCGGCGGCCGTCACGGGCGTGATCACCGACCCGCGGGACCTGGGCGAGTATCCCCGGGTCGAGCTGCCGGAGCGGTTTCCGGTGGACGATGCCGGGATCATCCCGCCCGCCGACCGTCCCGAGGAGGTGGAGGTGGTGCGCGGGCCCAACATCAAGCCGCTGCCGGTGCGCGGGCCGCTGGAGGACGAGCTGTCCGGGCCGGTGCTGATCAAGGTGGGGGACAACGTCACCACCGACCACATCCTGCCCGCCGGCCCGAAGGTCCTGCCCCTGCGCTCCAACATCCCGGCTATCGCCGAGTTCGTCTTCGCCGGCCTGGACCCCGGCTTCGCCGCCCGCGCCCGCGCGGCGGGGGGCGGCTTCATCGTCGGCGGTTACAACTACGGGCAGGGGTCGAGCCGGGAGCACGCCGCCCTGGCGCCCATGTACCTCGGCGTCAAGGCGGTGCTGGCCCGCTCCTTCGCGCGCATCCACCGCGCCAACCTCATCAACTTCGGCATCCTGCCCCTGGTCTTCGTGGACCCGGAGGACTACGCGCGGCTCGAGGCCGGCGACCGGCTGGTGTTGCCCGGGGTGCGCGCGGCCCTGCGCGCCGGCGACGTGCTCACGGTCCACAACGAGACCCAGGGGACCACCCTGCGCGTGCGCCACGACCTCACCCCCCGGCAGGTGGAGGTCGTCCTGGCCGGCGGTCTCCTCAACTACACGCGCCAGCAGGCAGCCGCCGGGGTGAGGTAGGTGGGGGACCGTGCCGGCGGCGGTGGGCATCTTCCCCAACCTGGATAAGCCCCGGGCGCCGGAGCTGGCGCGGGAGCTGGTGGCCTGGCTGGCCGAGCGGGGCGTGGCCGCCGTCTGCCCGCCCGAGTCGGCCGGCCGGGTGGAGGGGGCCGAGCCCCTGCCGCCCGCCCGGTGGGGAGGGCGCGTGGCCTTCGCCGTCGTCCTGGGCGGCGACGGCACCCTGCTCAAGGCGGCCCGGGCCCTGGCACCGGGCGGCGTCCCCATGCTGGGCGTCAACCTCGGTCACCTGGGCTTCCTGACCGAGGTGGAGGCGCGGGCGCTCTTCGACTACCTGCCGTCCGTGCTGACCGGCGACTACCGGGTGGACGAGCGGGCCATGCTGGCGGCGGCGGTGCTGGCGGACGGGCGGCCGCGCGAGCGGCTGCTGGCGCTGAACGACGTGGTCGTGTCGGTGGCGCCCTACGCCCGGCTCGGGATGCTCGCCGTCTGGGTGAGCGGCAGCCTGCTGGGGAGGTATCCGGCGGACGGGGTGATCGTGGCCACGCCCACCGGTTCCACGGCCTACTCGCTGGCTGCCGGGGGGCCCATCGTCGCCCCCGACCTGGACGTGCTGGTGGTCACGCCCGTCTGCCCGCACACGTTCTACGCGCGGCCCACGGTGATCTCCAAGGAGGACAGCGTGCGCGTCCGCCTCGAGCGCATTCCGGAGGGGGCGGTGGTCACGGCCGACGGGCAGGAGCGGCGGCGCCTGGCCCCCGGCGAAGAGGTGGTGGTGGCCGTCGCCGGCGAGGTGGCGCGCCTCATCCGGGGGCCGCAGTGGGACTTCTTCCGGGTCCTGCGCCGGAAGCTGAGCGAGGGGCCGCGAGAGGAGGAGGGGGAGGAACGGTGAAGGCCCGCCGCCAGTTGCGCATCATGGAGATCATCCGCAACGAAGAGGTGTCGACCCAGGAGGAGCTGGCCCGCCGCCTGCGGCAGGAGGGGATCAACGTCACCCAGGCGACCGTCTCCCGGGACATAAAGGAGATGCAGCTGGTAAAGGTGCCGACGGGCGACGGGCGGTACCGCTACGCCCTGCCCGAGGAGCGCGGGGCGGGCGCCTACGCCGACCGCCTGCTGCGCATGCTGCGCGAGTCGGTGATCAGTTACGACGCCAGCGAGAACCTGGTCGTCATCAACACCCTGCCGGCGACGGCGGCCAGCGTGGCGGAGGCCATCGACCTGCTCCACGCCGAGGAGGTCATCGGCACGCTGGCGGGTGAGCGGACCGTTTTCGTGGTCGTCAAGCCGAAGGAGGCGGCCGGCCGCTTCCTGGAGCGGCTCAGGAAGCTGCTCGGGTGAGGTGGTGGCTCCTTGCTGCTGGAGCTCAGCGTGCGGGACGTCGCCCTGGTGGAGGGCGTCGACCTGACCTTCGCCCCCGGCTTCAACGTGCTCACCGGGGAGACCGGGGCGGGGAAGTCCCTCATCGTGGACGCCATCGCCCTCGCCCTGGGCGGACGGGCGGGACCCGAGCTGGTGCGCGCCGGCGCGGAGCGCGCCCGGGTGGAGGCGGTGTTCGACGTCTCGCGCCTGCCGGCGCTGGCCCCGGTGCTCGCCGAGATGGGCGTGGGGGAGGAGGACGGCACCCTGGTGGTCAGCCGCGAGTTGGGGCAGACCGGCCGCTCCGCGTGCCGGATCAACGGGCGGCCGGCCACCGTCGCCATGCTGCGCCGGCTCGCCCCCTTCCTGGTGGAGATCCAGGGGCAGCACGAGTTCCAGCGCCTCTTCCGGCCCGAGGAGCACCTGGAGCTCCTCGACGCGGCGGACGCCGCCCTGGCCGACTTGCGCGGCCGCTTCGCGCGCCTGGCCCGGCGCGCCGCGGAGGTGGAGCGGGCCCTCCGGCGGCTGGCGGGCGACGAGAGGGAGCGGCTGCAGCGCCTGGACCTCCTCCGCTTCCAGGTCGACGAGATCGCCGCGGCGGCCCTGCGTCCGGGCGAGGAGGCCGAGCTGGCGGAGAGACGACAGGTCCTGAGCCACGCCCGGCGCCTGCTGGAGGGCGCGGGCGGCGCCTACGAGCTCCTCCACGGGGAAGGCGGCCCCGGGCTGGCGGCCGGGCTGGGGCGCTGCGCCGAGGAGGTGGGGCGCCTGGCGGAGCTCGACCGGCGGCTGGCCGCGCCGGCGGGCCTGCTGCGGGAGGCGACCCTCCAGGTGGAGGAGGCGGCGCGGCTGCTGCGGTCCTACCGGGACGGCCTGGACCTAGACCCCCGGGAGCTGGAGCGGGTGGAGGAGCGGCTCGACCTGCTGCGGCGCCTCCAGAAGAAGTACGGGCCGACGGTCGAGGCGATCCTGGCCTACCGGCAGCAGGCCGAGGCGGAGCTGGAACGGTTGGCCAGGGCGGGCGAGGAGGCGTCGGCCCTGGCGGGCGAGCGCGCCGCGGTGCTGGAGGAGATGGCGCGCCTGGCTGCCGCCCTGCGGGCCGAGCGGCGGCGGGTGGCGGAGCGCCTGGAGCGGGCGGTGGAGGCGGAGCTGGCCAACCTGGCCATGGCGGGCGCCCGCTTCCGCGTGGCCTTCGGGGCGGTGCCCGACCCCGAGGGCCTGCCCGTCGAGGGGGAGCGGGTGGGCTGGGACGAGCGGGGCTGCGACCGGGTGGAGTTCCTGTTCTCGGCCAACCCCGGGGAGGAGCCGAAGCCCCTGGCCAGGGTCGCCTCGGGAGGGGAGGCGGCCAGGCTCATGCTGGCGCTGCGCGCCGCCCTGGCCGGCGCCGACGGCAGCCCCACCCTCATCCTGGACGAGGTGGACGCGGGGCTGGGCGGCGGGGCCGCCCAGGCCGTGGCCGCCCGGCTGGCGGCGCTGGCGCGCTCCCACCAGATCGTCTGCGTGACCCACCTGGCCAGCGTGGCTGCCGCCGCCGACCACCACATCAGGGTCGGCAAGCGCGTGGACGGCGGGCGGACCGTGGTCGAGGCGCGCCCCCTGGAGGGGGAGGAGCGCGCCCTGGAGATCGCGCGCATGCTCTCGGGAACGGTCAGCGAGCCCTCCCTGGCCCACGCGCGGGCGCTGCTGGCAAGCGCGGCAGGGTCTTGCAGCGATTGATGGCCCGCGGACGACGGCTTGATGGCAGCGCGGCCAGCCGACCTTCCGGCCCGCGCCGCGCGCGGGCTTCCCCTCGTCGTCGGCGTGGGAGCCGGCGCAATCATTTCTAGAGCGCGCCGCGCGCGCGCCGGCATACGGTCGTCGCGCTGGGGGCAAGCCTATCGCCACGAATCCGGGTCGGAGCGTGATCCTTCGTGGCGCAGCGTGGGCGCGCGATGGGCGTCGTGCTGCTGGCCGGGGCGTTGCTGACCCTGGCGGCCACCCCTCCCTTCCAGGCCCTTTCCGCCCTCCCCTACCGGGTGCGGCTCAATCCCGGGCAGGAAAGGCTGCTCGCCGGCCCGCTCCCCGTGCCCCTGCACGTCCGGGCCGAGGAGGAAGGGTTGCGCCTCAACGGCCGCCGGCTCCCCGAGGGCCGCTGGTGGGCGGCGGGCAAAGGGTCCCTGGCCGTGGAGGCGCCGCGCGTCGGCCGCTACCGCCTGGAGCTGCGCGCCTTCGGCCTGGTGCCCGTCCGTCGGGTCACCGTGGAGGTGGTGCCGCCCCTGACCGTGGCCGTGGGTGGCCAGTCCATCGGGGTGATCGTGGACCCCGACGGGGTCCTCGTGGTGGACGAGGCGCCGGTGCTCGACGCCGCGGGCCAGAGGCAGCACCCGGCGCGGGAGGCGGGCATCAGGCCCGGCGACGTGATCGTGGCCATCGACGGGCGGCCGGTGCGCACTAAGGACGAGGTGGCCGAGGCGGTGCGCCGGGCCGGGGAACGGGGTGACGCCCTCTCCCTGACCATCCGGCGCGGCCGGCAGCAGCTCGAGACGGTGGTGACGCCGGTGTTCGACCGGGGCGCGGGCCGTCCCCTCATCGGCCTCTGGGTGCGGGATGGTGCCACCGGCATCGGCACGCTGACCTTCTTCGACCCGCCCAGCGGCCGCTTCGGCGCCCTGGGCCACCAGATCGTCGACGGTAACGGGCGCCCTTTACGCTTCGCCACCGGGTCCGTGGTGGAAGCCTTCATCTCGGGAATTCGTCCGGGACGGCCCGGTGCCCCGGGCGAGAAGATCGGCATCTTCTTGAACGAGGACCGGCGCCTGGGGACCATCGAGCGGAACACCCCCCTGGGCGTCTTCGGGCGGCTGGAACAGGTGCCTGACGGCTGGCAGGTGTTGCCCGTAGCCCTGGAGAACGAAGTGCATCCGGGCCCTGCGCGCCTCCTCACCGTGATCCGCGGCCAGCGGCCGGAGGCGTTCGAGGTGTACATCGAGCGGGTATGGCCCCGCGGCCAGGCCTCCGACAAGGGGATGGTCGTGCGGGTCACCGACGGGCGCCTGCTGGCCACCACCGGGGGCATCGTGCAGGGCATGAGCGGGAGCCCCATCGTGCAGGACGGCAGGCTGGCCGGCGTGGTGACCCACGTGTTCGTGAACGACCCGACCCGCGGCTACGGCCTGTTCGCCGAGTGGATGGTGCGCGAGCTCCAGGAGGGCACGGCCGTGGCCGCGCTGCCGATCCCTCCCGCTCCGGGCGCGCGCGGGAAGGCGGCCCTCGCCGAACGGCGCTAAAGGGCGTGTAGAAATTTGCGACGGAAAGTGGCCGGGGGGACGGGAGGAAATCCGGCCAGGAAGTAGTAACCAACAGTGGGACAAACGGGTCCGGGCCCAGACAAGGATGGGGGTAGCGGGTGGATGCAGGCGGAGACGCTGGCCGAGCCGATCAAGGTGCTCGTCGCTGACGACAACCGGGAATTCTGCGAGGTCCTCAGGGAGTTCATCAACAGCCAGGACGACATGCGCCTCGTCGGGGTGGCCCACAGCGGGCGCGAGACGCTCGAGTTCCTCAAGACGGACCAACCCGACGTGCTCATCCTCGACGTCATCATGCCGCACCTGGACGGCATTGGCGTCCTGGAGCGGCTTTCCAACGAGCGGGTGGTGCCCCGCCCCAAGGTGCTGGTGCTCTCGGCCTTCGGCCAGGAGTCCGTCACCCAGAGGGCGTTCCAGCTGGGGGCGGACTACTTCGTCCTCAAGCCCTTCAACCTGGAGGTGCTGGCCAAGCGCATTCGCCAGATGGCGCGGGCGGCCAACGGCGACGACCACGCCCCGGCCCCCCGGCCGCCCGCCCAGCGGTCCCTGGACGTGGCGGTGACCAACCTGCTGCACGAGATCGGCGTGCCGGCGCACATCCGCGGGTACCTGTACCTGCGCGACGCCATCATCATGGTCGCCAACAAGGTGGAGATCATGGGGGCCGTCACCAAGGAGCTCTACCCGGCCATCGCGCGCAAGTACGCCACCACGCCGAGCCGGGTGGAGCGGGCCATCCGCCACGCCATCGAGGTGGCGTGGAGCCGGGGCAACGTGGACCTGCTGGGCAGGATCTTCGGGCACACCATTAACGCCGAGCGCGGCAAAACGACCAACTCCGAATTCATCGCCATGCTGGCCGACAAGCTGCGCATGGACCTGGTGCACTGAAGGGCAGCGGGCACTGCGATGGGCGGCCGGGTCGTGCGGGTACCGCTTCGTCCCACGCCTACGGCCCGTGCCGCCCCGCTTTGTGCCGATGTGCGGGGAGCCGTTGGGGTACAACAGCTCTTCAGCACCGGCGGCAAGCAGGCCTCCCCGCCTGCGTAGGCGGCCGGGTGACGTCTTCTGCATTGCGATTGCGAGATTTTAACCGGGTACGAGGGAACCCGGGGTATCGACCCTGCCCTGGCCACCCTTACCGCTGCGGTTAAGGCCACTTCGCGCAGGCAAATACTAACCAACGATGCGGCTGGGAGGAGAACGCTCCGTCAGAGGGATCGTCCGCCCGGGGCGGCGCACCAAGGAGCTGGCGGGGCGGCTGCGTGCCGGCGACATCCCGCTCCTGGACCACGAGGACCTGGACGAGCTGGCCGCCCGGTCGCTGCTGGAGCGCCGGGTGGCCGCCGTGCTGGACGCCCGGTCGGCCCTGAGCGGTCGCTACCCGAACCAGGGGCCCGGGCTGCTCGTCGCGGCCGGCATTCCCGTCCTGGACCAACTGGGCGAGGGCGCCTTCGAGCGCCTCAGGGACGGGGACCGGGTGGAGATCCGGGGCAACCTGGTCCTCAGGGACGGGGAGGTGGTGGCGGCGGGCCGTCGCCTCTCGCCCGAGGTGATCGGCGCGGTGCTGGCGGGCGCCGGGCAGGGGCGGGAAGACATCCAGCGCTTCCTGGAGAACACCATCGAGCACGCCCAGCGCGAGAAGGATTTTTTCCTGTCGCCCCTGCCTCTGCCGCCGCTGGGAGTGCGCGGGGATCGGCGCCAGGCGGTGGTGGTGGTGCGCGGCCGGCGCTACCGGGAAGACCTGCGCGCCCTCGCACCGTACATCAGGGCCGAGCGGCCGCTCCTGGTGGGCGTGGACGGCGGCGCCGACGCGCTGCTAGACTGCGGCTTCGTCCCCGAGCTCATCGTGGGTGACATGGACAGCGTGAGCGACCGGGCGCTCGCCTGCGGCGCCGAGCTGGTCGTGCACGCCTATCCCGACGGCAGGAGTCCCGGCCTGGAGCGGATCCGCCGCCTCGGTTGCCAGGCGCACGTGCTGGCCGCGCCCGGGACGAGCGAGGACCTGGCCCTGCTCCTGGTCTACGAGCTGGGCGCCGAGCTGATCGTGGCCGTGGGCACCCACAACAGCTACGTGGACTTCCTCGAGAAGGGGCGCGCTGGCATGGCCAGCACCTTCCTGGTCCGCCTGAGGATCGGGCCCCGGCTCCTGGATGCGCGGGGCGTGAGCCTTCTATACCAGCGGCCGCCCCGGCCGGCCTGGCTCTGGACCCTGTTCCTGGCGGCCCTGATCCCCGCGGCGGTGGCGGGCCTGCTCTCGCCCGCCCTGGGTAACCTGTTCCGCCTCTGGCTGGTGCATCTTAAGGTGACGACCGGCCTTTGAGGGGGCGAAGGCGTGGTCGACTTCCGCTTCTATCTCTTCTCCGTGGTGGCCGTCTTCCTGGCGCTGGGGACCGGTATGCTCGTGGGCGGCGCGCTCGCAGGCGGGGGCGCCCTGGCCGAGAAGCAGCAGGCGATGGTGCGGGAGCTGGAGGGCCAGTACAGGCTGCTGCGCGAGCGGGAGCACGCCCTGGCGCAGCGGGTCAACGAGCTGGAGAGGAAGGCGCGGCGCGACGACGCCTTTGCCGCCAGCGCGCTGCCCGTCCTGGTGGCGGGCCGGCTGCAAGGGAAGACGGTGGCCGTCGTGACGGGCCAGCCCGAGGGCTATGCGCGGGCGGTGGTCGCCGTGATGCGAAGCGCCGGGGCGACCCGGGTGGGGGTCGTTCCCCTGCAGGCCGGCCCCGGCACGGATTTGGCGGCCCGTACCGCCTCGGCTCTCGGCGGGTGGCCGGACGCGGTCGTCTTCCTGGCTGAGGCCGGCGACCAGCCGCCGGGATGGGAGCGACTGCTGAGGGAGGCGGCCCAGGCCTGGGCCGGCGCGGGGGTG
>JBBIPI010000047.1:0-9910 GCA_037442985.1 Clostridiales bacterium | reverse complement strand
GGCCTGGCGGCGGCGGCGCGCGCCATCGCCAGCGCCAGCGGCTGCGGTGTCGAGCTGTGGAGCGGGGCGGTGCCCGTGGCGGCGGCCGCCCGCGCCCTCGCCCCCCGCCTCGGCCTCGACCCCTTGGAGCTGGCGCTCTACGGCGGCGAGGACTACGAACTCGTCTTCACCGTGCCGGCGGCCGAGGCGGAGTCCGTCCGCAGCCTCCTCGCCGAGCAGGGGGGAACGCCGGTGACAGTGGTGGGTCTGGTGGTCGAGGGGGAGGGCGTGACGCTCGTGGACGAGCGGGGGCGGCGCGCGCCGCTTCCGGACCGGAGTTTCCGCCACTTCGACGGGGGCGGGTGACGTGGAGGAGCGGGTGCCGGCGCCCGAGTGGGAATGGTCGGTGGAGGTCGAAGGCGAGGCGGAGACGCGGTCCCTGGGCCGACGCCTGGGCGAATTGATCCAGGAGGGCGAGTTCGTGGCCCTCACGGGTCCGGTCGGCGCCGGTAAGACCGTCTTCGCCCTGGGAGTCCTGGAGGGTCTGGGAGCGGAGGCGGACCGGGGCAGTCCGACCTTCATCCTCGTGCACGAGTTCGAGGGTCGCCTCAAGGCGGTGCACGCCGACCTCTACCGGCTGGGGCGGCGGGCGGCTGAGGAGGACCTGGGCCTGGAGGAGCTGTTCGCCGGCCAACGGGTGAGCCTGGTGGAGTGGGCGGAGCAGGCACCGGAACTCTGGCCGGAGGAGCGCCTGGAGGTGCGGCTCGAGCGCCCGCTCACCGGGCCGGCCACCCGCCGGCGCCTGACCTTCCGAGCGCGGGGGCGGCGGTCCGTGGCGTTGCTGCGCGCCCTGGCTGGCATGGGGCGGGACGGATGCTGATCCTGGCGCTGGATACGGCCACCGCCGCCTGCGGGGTGGCCTTGGCCCTAGGGGAGGGCGTGCTGGTCGAGTACGTCGAGCGGCTGCCCGAGCGCAGCCACTCCGCCCGCCTGCTCCCGCTGGTCGAGGCCGCCCTGGCCGCTGCCGGCCGGGCCCCGCGGGAGCTACAGGCCGTGGCGGTCACCGTGGGCCCGGGATCGTACACCGGCATTCGCATCGGGCTGGCGACCGCCAAGGCGCTGGCCTTCGGCCTCGGCATCCCGGCAGTCGGGGTGACCACCCTGGAGGCCATCGCCTACGGCGCCGGTCCCAGGCCGGGCCTGGTCTGTCCCGTCCTGGACGCCCGGCGGGGCCGGATCTACACCGCCCTGTACCGCTGGCAGGACGGCGAGCTGCAGGTGGTGGAGCCGCCTCGGCTGGTCGAGGCCGGCTCCTGGTTCGCCTCCCTGGCGGGCCGCCCCGTGCATTTCACAGGCGACGGCCTCTTCGCCGCCGGGCCGGAGGCAGCGCCACCGGGTGACGCGCCGGGCTTCACCCGTGCCCATCCCCTGGAGGCAGGCCTGCGACCGGGCGCCGTGGCCGTCCTGGGGGCGCGCCGGCTGGCGGAGGGCCAGAGCGGCGATCCCCGGCTGCTCGCGCCCCTCTACCTGGGCGGCGCGCCGGCCCCCGGGGCTGGTGAGCGGCGTGACGGGGAATGAGGAGCAGGTTCCGGGCGAGGTGGAGATCGCCGAGATGCGTTACGAGGATGTGGACCAGGTGGTGGAGATCGAGCGCCGGTCCTTCCCCACCCCCTGGTCGCGCCAGGCGTTCCTGTCCGAACTGCGGGACAACGCCTACGCCCTCTACCTGGTAGCCCGCCTGGACGGGCGCGTGATCGGCTATGCCGGGATGTGGGTCCTGCTGGACGAGGCCCACATCACCAACATCGCCGTCCACCCTGACTACCGCCAACGCGGCATCGCGTCCCGCCTGCTGCGCGAGCTGGAGCGGCGGGCGGTGAGGCGCGGTGCCCGCCGCATGACGCTCGAGGTGCGGCCGTCCAACGCCATCGCCCTCCGCCTGTACGCGAAGCACGGCTTCCGGACCTGCGGCCGCCGCCCGCGCTACTACGCCGACACCGACGAGGACGCCATCATCATGTGGAAGGAAGAGTTAGAGCCCGAAAAGCCCGATTTCAGGGGCCTTTCGGGGTAGTTCGTGAGCAGTCGGTTGGCAAACGGTGGGCTCAGGAAAGGCCGCCCCGCAGGCGTTCCAGGGCCGTCGGGCGACCTCTTAGCGAGCAATCTTCGTTGCCTGGGCCGGGTCGCTTTCGTTGGGACGGCGGGGGCGGCGAGGAGCCGTCCCCGCCGACGCCCTCTGCGGAAGACGCGCCGCTTCGCGCCGGCAGTTGAAGCAGCGCCTGAGCCCGCCGGTACGGCGGGTTTGTTCGTCGCCGAATACCTGCCGGTCCCGTGAAGGGTTCGCCAGCGAGGCCGGAGAACCGAAGCGAGAAGAGGTGGTGGCGTGGGTGGACCGGGAGCTGCTGGAGTACCTTGAACGCATGCGTGGGGAGATGCTTGAGCGGTTCGACCAGGTTGATCGCCGCTTCGAGCAGGTGGATGGGCGCCTCGGCCAGGTGGAAGGCCGCCTCGAGCAGGTGGATGGGCGCCTCGGCCAGGTGGAAGGTCGCCTCGGCCAGGTGGAAGGCCGCCTCGACCAGTTAGATCGGAGGATCACCGAGGAGGCCGCCGCGCTGCGCGACGAGATGGTGACGGGGTACGACGCCCTTGGCAGGGAGATGCAGCGCGAGCTCGGACGCTTGCGAGAGGAAATGGAGGCGGGTGATCGGGCGACCCGGGTGCTGCTGGAGGCCCTCCGGGACGAGGTGCGTGCCGTCGCCGAGGGCGTGACGATGGTGAACGAGAAGCTCGATCGCCGGCTGGAGGAGTCGGAGCGCGGTTTCGACCGCCGGATCGGGGCCGTGGAGGCCGTGGTGCGGGATCACGAGCGCCGCCTGGAGGCCTTGGAGGAGCCACCACACAAATGGTAGCGCCGAGTGGCGCGCGAGCGGGAGATGCGGGCCGGCGCGGCCGGGAGGCTTAGAAGGGACTGGCATCTCGACCTGCCTGGCCTGCGGGTGCTGGCGGCCTCTCCCCGCATCGGGAAGGGGTGAACTGGCGAACGGCAGGGGCCACGGGGTGAGCGGCTGGCGGAGAGGCCCTGCCCAAGGCCGCCGCCGTTCAGCGGGCAACGGCACCTGCCCGTCCCGTGCCCACCTTGGCGAGGAACGGTAGCGGGCGGTTTTCCACGTCCGGCACCTCAGCGGCAGGTCGGGTCCATGTGCCTAGGGCCCTGGCAGTTCCGTTCCCGCGGCCCCCAGAGGCTCTTGATGTACTGGACGACGTCGCCGATCTGCTCCTGCGTGAGCGTCGTCTTCCAGGCTCTCATGCGCGGGGTGTTGGGCGAGCCGTTGGCGATGAACGCCATCAGGTCCCGGTCGGTGTGGTGCCAGGCGTGTCCCGATGAGTCCAGGGGCGGGGCCAGATAGCCTCCGGCGGCCTCGTAGTTGGCCGGGTCCTCGCCGACCCCCTTCCGGCCGTGGCAGGCGGCGCAGTTGGCCTCGTAGATCGCCTTCCCGCGGGCCACCCGCTCCGGGTCCAGGGTCGTCGCCGCGTCACGGGGCGTCCAGCCGGGCTTCGTCACGGCCAGCGCCACGATCCCCGCCAAGGCTGCCGCCGCCACCAACCAGACGGCGATCCCGGGTCGGTGCGACGGAGGGCGATCGCCCTTTTTCGCTGGCTTGTTCATAGCTGAGAGGATACCACGCCGCGTGCCCTCGCTGCTATACCGGCAGGCCGGGGTGAGGCGGCGCGGGAAGCATCAATCCCAGCGGGCGCGAAGGGCCTCGTCCCCGGCCTGATGGCCGTCGGTGGCGTTGGAGGCCTTGAACTCCGGATCTCCCCTCACGAGCCGAGCCGGGGTATCGCTTACATCAGCAGGTTCAGCGACCGGGGGCGTTCCCCTTCCCGGGTTTCTTCGGCGGCAGTCTCGCGTCCCCCGGCCGGCGGTTCGCCTCCGGGCGGCTCGGCGTGAACGGGGAAACCGGCCTCCGTTCGTGCGGGCGCGGGTTCCGCCGGACGGCCAGGATTGCGGGCAACCGAGACATCGTAGCCTCTCATGGGGGTGCCTACGCCATGGACTGGCATCGCGACACCTCGCCTCCCACTCTGCGTCGGGATGAAGCGGCCGGCTCAGAGCCATCGGCGGTGGCCGCCAGCACGATATTGCCACATCGGAAAAGGCACGGACAACCTGGCCCGGCTTGTTCATCTGGCGGAGTGCAGCCGTTCCAAGAAGAGCTCCCAGAGGTTTAATGGTGCTTTAAGGCTGCTGCCCTATCCTGCCTCCCCAGGATCCCGAGAGCGCGTTGGGAGGAGGAGAGAGGGCATGGCACTGCACCCCATGGTCGTCCATTTCCCCATCGCCTTGCTGATCACCGGAGTCGCGTTCGAGGTGGCGGCCCTGTTTTGGAAGCGAGAGGAGCTCCGGCGGCCGGCGTTCTACCTCCTGGTCCTGGGCCTCCTGGGCGCGGTGGCCGCCTGGTTCACCGGCAACCTGGCCGCAGAGCAGGCGGAGCAGCTGCTGCCGCGGGAGGGGGCTATCTTCGTGCACCGCAACTACGCCACGCTGGCCATCCTCCTCTTCGGCCTCCTGGTCGTCCTGCGCCCCTGGCTGGCCGCCAAGGCGCGGGTCGGGTACCTCGGCCTGGCCGCCCTCGCCCTGGTCGCCTTGTTCCTCGCCGGGCGGACGGGTGGCGAGATGGTGTACGGCGACCAGGGCATGATCAGCCGGGCGGCGGGCGGCGTGCTCCCGTCGCCGGAGCCGGGTGAGGGGATCTTCAACGAGGGCTTCGAGCGCTCCAGCGGCGGCGAGGGCGGCGCGACCCTGCGCGGCGGGGGCGCGGGCGTCTTCGACCAGGGCGGCGCCGGCGGCGCGGAGGGCGCAGACTCCTTCCGCGGCGCCGAGGCGGGCGAGCGGGGAGAGGCGGGCGAGCGCGGGGAGGGCTTCGGCCGCTAGCATCCGCGTCCCGCGGCGGACGACGGCGTGATGATGATCGCCACCCCTGGGTGGCGCTCCCCCCAGGGGTGGCAGATCTTTAGTTGCAGTGGTCAAACAGGAGAAGAGTGCGGCTGGGACGAAGCACTTAACCGCGTCCCCGCTCGGGGAAACGGGAGTCGGAAGGGGAGCCGGGGGGTTGGTAAGTGGTCCGAGCTTCCCCGCGACCCCGTGACCGTCACGCCGCGGCGCTTACGAAGAAGATGACGGTGGAGACGCCCGACGGACAACTCTCACCGGTTCCAGCGACCCGGCGAAGGGGGTCTGGCTGCCGCCGATCAGGTTTCGCGCCCCGCGCCCCACGCCCGCGACTATCCCTGCTCCGCAAGGGGACCCACCCGAAGGTGGTGAGCGGGCGCCTGGGGCACGAGCCGCGCGAGGATCACGCCGGACGTGAACGCGCGCATACTGCCGGAAACGGCTTAGGGGGTTCGGAGGAACCGACGCCATTTACCATGGGGAAGGAAGGGCCGGACGCTTGTCAGGGGTGCTGATCACCTTCGAGGGCGGGGACGGGTGCGGGAAGACGACCCAGATCGGCCTCTTGGCCGCCTCCCTGCGGGAACGGGGGATCCCCGTGACGGTGACGCGCGAGCCGGGGGGCACGCCGCTGGGGGAACGGCTGCGCCGGCTGCTGCTCGAGCCCGACGGCGCGGTCGACCCCTGGGCGGAGGCGCTCCTCTTCGCCGCCAGCAGGGCCCAACTGGTGGCGCAGGTGATCCGGCCGGCCCTGGCGGACGGCCAGGTCGTCCTCTGCGACCGCTTCGGGGACTCGACCCTCGCCTACCAGGGATACGGCCTGGGCCTCGACCTGGACCTGCTGCGGAGCCTCAACCGGATGGCGGCCGGCGGGCTGGTTCCCGATCTCACCATCCTGCTCGACCTGCCCCCCGCCGAGGCCGGGGCCCGCCGGGGCGGAGGTCCGGGCGGCGACCGCATCGCCGCCCGCGATGCGGCCTTCCACGAGCGCGTGCGCCAGGGCTACCTCGACCTGGCGCGCGCGGAACCGGAGCGCGTGGCCGTCTTCGACGCGCGAAGGCCCGTGGAGGAGGTGGCCGCCGACGTGCTCGCGGCGGCCATGGCGCTCCTGGAGGCGCGCCGGTTCCGGGGGAGGCGCGGGTGAGGCCCATGGCTGGGGAGCAGCACCTGCCCGAGGCGCTGGCGCGCGCCCTGCGCGCCGGCCGCCTGGGACACGCCCTGCTCTTCAGCGGCGCCGCCGGGCTGGGGAAGGGGGAGGCGGCCGTCGCCCTGGCCAGGACGCTCCTGTGCCAGGAAACGGGCGCCCCCGGCGGTTGCGGTGCCTGTCCCGATTGTCGCCAGGTGGACGCCGGCGCCCATCCCGACCTGCGCTGGATTGCTCCCGCGGGCGGGAGCATCAAGCTCGACCAGGTGCGCGCCGTGGTCCGCGACGCCCACCTGCGGCCGTTCAGGGAGCGGTCCCGCGTCTTCATCTTCCGGGACGCGGAGCGGATGACCGACGAGGCGGCCAACGCCCTGCTCAAGGTGCTGGAGGAGCCGCCACCTGCCGTGCACTTCGTCCTCCTCACGGCGGCGCCGGCGGCGCTCCTGCCCACCATCCGCTCCCGCTGCCAGGAGTTCCCGTTTCGCCCCCTGCCTCCCGAGACCGTGGCCGCCGCCCTGGCGGCCGAGATCGGCCTCGGGCCGGAGGTAGCGCTGCGGATCGCGCGCCTGGCGGGCGGCAACGCCGGCCTCGCCAGGCGGCTGGCCCTCGGACCAGAGCTTGGCCGCGCGGAGGAGCTCGCCCGGCGGATGGTGGCCGTCACGGCCACGCCGGCGTTGGACCCGGTCGCCCTCTTCGCCCTCGCCCAGGACCTGGATGCCTTCGAGGCAGCCTGCCAGAGCGGAGAGGTCCCCCTCTCCGCCGTGGACGTGGTGGCCTGGGCCCTCCGCGACGCCCTCGTCGCCGCCCTCGGTGAGGGCGATGGCCGCGCTCCGCGCCTCCTGGAAGCGCTCCGCGCGGTGCAGCGCGCCCGGTGGGACCTGGCGGGCGGTTGCAACCGCCGTCTCGTGTTCGAGGTGTTGCTCATGAACTTATGGCGGATCGTCGGCAAGAGCTATAATTTCGGTGATTTGAGCCGATTCCTTGAGCTTACGTCGGCGTGACTGGTGCTGAAGGCGATGCCGAAAGTGGTCAGGGTCCGCTTCCGGCCCTCCGGCAGGGTGCAGACGGTGCTGGCCGGCACGGAGGTGGCCGCGGGCGATAAGGTGCTGGTGGAAACCCAGCGTGGGACAGAGGTCGGCGAGGTGGTTGCCAATCCCCAGGAGGTGCCCGAGCTCCCGGCCGACGACGACGGTCGGCGGGTCCTGCGCCGGCTGACGGACGCCGACCGCGAGCGCCTGCTGGCCAACGAGCGCAAGGCGGCGCGCGCCCTGGCGCTGTGCCGCGAGAAGGCCGCCGCGCTGGGGGTTCCCATGCGCCCGGTCGAGGCGGAGTACGCCTTCGACGGGAACAAGGTCACCATCTATTTCACGGCGGAAGGCCGCGTCGACTTCCGCGACCTGGTGAGGGAACTGGCAAGCGCGCTCAAGTCCCGGGTGGAGTTCCGGCAGATCGGCGTGCGCGACGCGGCGCGCATGCTGGGCGGCCTGGGTCCGTGCGGCCGGCCCCTGTGCTGCACGACTTTCCTGAGCGACTTCCGCCCCGTGTCCATCCGCATGGCCAAGGAACAGAACCTGGCCCTCAACCCGGCCAAGATCTCCGGCCTCTGCGGTCGGCTCCTCTGCTGCTTGCGCTACGAAGCGGGCAGCTGCTGCGCGGCGGGCGAGGAGCCCGGCGGGGAAGCGGCGGCGGGCGCCTCCCGGGGGCAGGACGGTGCGGGCGGACGAGCGGGCGGGTAGGCGGGGCCCGGCGGCTCCGGGAACCCTCTACCTTTGCCCGACGCCCATCGGCAACCTCAGGGACGTCACCCTGCGCGTGCTGGACGTGCTCCGCCAGGTGGACCTGGTCCTCGCGGAGGACACGCGCCGGACGCGGAGGCTGCTCCAGGAATACGGGATCGACGTCCCCCTCCTGAGCTTCCACGACGCCAACGAGGAACGGCGCCTTCCGCGCGTCCTGGGACTCCTGGAAGGCGGCCGCAGCGTGGCGCTGGTGGCCGACGCCGGCTTCCCCCTGATGGCGGACCCCGGCTACCGCCTCGTCCGGGAGGCGATAGCCCGCGACCTCCCGCTCACCGCCTTACCGGGTCCCTCGGCCATCCTGCCGGCGCTGGCGCTCTCGGGCCTGCCGCCCTATCCTTTCCTCTTTCTCGGCTTTCTGCCGCGCCGCTCCAGCGAGAGGAGGCGGCTTTTGGAGCGGGTCTTGGCCCTCCCCTGGACGGTGGTGGCCTTCGAGGCCCCACACCGGCTGGTGGAGTCTCTGGCGGACGTGGTCGCCGTGGCCGGCCCGGACCGGCCGGCGGCCGTCGCCCGTGAGCTGACCAAGGTCTTCGAGACGGTGGTGCGGGGGACGACGGGCGAGCTCCTGGCGCGCTTCCGCGCCGAGCCGCCCCGGGGAGAGCTGGTGCTGGTGATCAGTGGCTCCCCGGTGAAGTGCAAGGGGGGCGACGCCGAGGTCGCCCCCCTGCGCCCCACGTGTTAGCCGGCCTGGGCGGCCAGGGCCTGCAGACAGCTCCGGCAGATGCGCTTGTTGTGGAAGTTGACGACTTCGGTGGCCTCGCCGCAGAAGATGCAAGCCGGCTCGTACTTGCGGAGGATGATCTTGTCCCCGTCCACGTAGATCTCCAGGGCGTCCTTCTCCGCGATGTCCAGGGTCCGCCGGAGCTCGATGGGGATGACCACCCGACCCAGTTCGTCCACCTTCCTCACTATCCCCGTGGATTTCACGACCGTTTCTCCTCCTTTCGACATAATTCGACAGACACCAAGAGAAAGGGTACCAAGCCTACCAGAAAACGTCAAGGTCCTGCTGAGAAAAAATTATTATACTTAGCGTCAGTGTTCAATTATGGAATGACCTGAGTTTTCTGGCTTAAAATATGCCTGTGCCAAGCCGAGGGGTGGAGGGAGGGCCCTTGAGCCGCAAGTTCTACATCACCACGCCCATCTACTACCCGAGCGCCAACCTCCACATCGGCCACGCCTATACCACCGTGGCGGCCGACGCCCTGGCCCGCTTCCACCGGCTGTGCGGCCACGACACCTTCTTCCTGACCGGCACCGACGAGCACGGGCAGAAGATCCAGCGCAAGGCGCAAGAGGCGGGCAAGGCGCCCAGGGAATTCGTGGACGGCGTCGTCGCCGGCATCGTCCGGCTCTGGGAGCGGTTGGCCATCACCTACGACGATTTCATCCGCACCACGGAGCCTCGCCACACGCGGGTCGTCCAGCGGATCTTCCAGAGGCTCTTCGAGCAGGGTGACATCTATAAGTCAGAGTACGAGGGCTGGTACTGCGTCGACTGCGAGGGCTTCTACACCGAGACCCAGGTCAAGGAAATGCGCGACGGGCGCTGTCCCGACCACGACAAGCCCTTGGAGCGGCTTCGGGTGGAGGGCTATTTCTTCCGTCTCTCCAAGTACGCCGACCGGCTGCTGCGCCACATCGAGGAGCACCCGGAGTTCATCCAGCCGGCGAGCCGGCGCAACGAGATGATCAACTTCATCCGGCAGGGGCTGGAGGACCTCTCGGTCTCCAGGACCACCTTCGACTGGGGGATCCCGGTCCCCTTCGACCCGGGCCACGTGATCTACGTCTGGGTGGACGCCCTGGCCAACTACATCACCGCCATCGGCTACGACGCCGACGAGCCGGAGCGCCGCGCCCTCTTCGAACGCTACTGGCCGGCCGACGTGCACCTGGTGGGCAAGGAGATCGTGCGCTTCCATACGATCATCTGGCCGGCCCTGCTCATGGCCCTGGGGCTGCCCCTGCCACACCGGGTGTTCGGCCACGGCTGGCTCGTGCTGGAAAGCGGGAAGATGTCCAAGAGCCGCG
>JBBIPI010000046.1:0-10000 GCA_037442985.1 Clostridiales bacterium | reverse complement strand
GCTTCGTCCTCTCCAAGGGGCACGCCTCCCCCGGGATGTACGCGGTGCTGAAGGCGATCGGCGCGATCGACGACGCGACCCTCCTGTCGTTCCGCAAGCTCGGGAGCCCGCTCCAGGGCCACCCGGGCCGGATGGGCCCGCCCGTAGGCCAGGGCCATGGCCCCCGCCACCGGGAGCAGCGCGAAGGCGACGTACACACCGACGGCCGTCCACGGGCTCAAGGTGATCCCCGTCAGGGCTGCGAGGGACTCAGCATAGGCACGCCGCACCGCGGCGCCGAAGCCGACGGTCATCAACACCACCGCGATGGCGAACAGCGAGATCACCCACCCGCCCCGGCCTAAGCCTTCCCGGGCCTCGACTTGGCGGAGGTTGGACCCGATGAAGTGCCCCAGCAAGGGCAGGATGAGGCTGACCCCGCCCATCACCCAGGTCAGCAGCTCCGTCTCCCCGAAGGTGCGAAAGACGACCAAGTTCACAACAAATTCGCAGGCAACGACCACAAACAAGATACCGTAGTACCAGCGGCTGGATAAAACGTGCCAGCCGGCCGCCTCACCCAACTGGCGGCGCATGGCCGCGTGCTCGTCCCGCAGCGCCGCCAGCTCCTGCTCCTCCCTCGCGGCCTCTTGCCCCGCCTGTTCATATTCGTGCAGCGCCACCTGCCACTCATGCCTCAGCCGGGCGTCCCGCCTGTGCCATGCCTCGGCGACGCGCCCCACCTCCCCTTCGAAGACGGCCCGCAGCTCGTGCTCGAAGAGGGCTTCCTCCCCCGGGGCCGGCACGCCGGCGCGGCCGTCGCGGCGGCCGTTGAGGCAGGCCCGCCAGCTCCCGTACAAACCGAAAAGGGCTTCCAGGAGCACCCCGAGCACGGCCATCCCCCCTCTCCCCCCGAGACCGGTCGCCTTCTTTCGACATCTTCCAGGACGTTTCCTGCCCGCTGCTGGACCGCCCGGCACTAGTGCGGGGCTGAGACCCTGGACGAGATTCCTAACCGCTTCGGTGACCGGGTGGCGCGGATCGTTGAGGGTTGCAGCGACACCCTGACGCCGGGCTTCCCTCGCCACCAAATAACCTGATGGCGGAAAGGAGCGACCGCCGTGTTGGGACCCCTTCTCATTTGGCTCTGGGTTCTGTTCATCGCCGCCGGCATCAGCGCCCTACTGGGCATCATCCGGGGCACAGCCGTGAGCCTGCCTCGTGTGATCCGCGCGTATCGGGATGCTGTACGGGACGGCATACGCGACGGCAACGAGCGCTGGGAACGGGTTCGACCCAGCCTCGAACAGCGCCTCCCCTTCGTCAACCCCCCTTCGGCCGAATAGTTCCGCCAGCGCCAAGAACACGCCCACCTTGACCACTTCCGCGTCCCGCTCTTCCAGCCAGCGGACCCGGACCACCAGGTTGAAGCAGGCGATGTGCTGGGACCGGGGAGATGCAGGCGGAGCGCACTGCCTGAAGCTGCTATATTGGAGATGGAGGTTGCCTGCGGTCCTTCCGCCTTCCCGAGAGCGCCGCCAGCCCGGTGGCGGACTCGCAGGCCCAAGCGAAGGGGGAGACTTCATGCCCACCACGCCCACGCGGCCGGTGCGCTTCACCTATCGCGACTACCTCCTGCTGCCGGAGGGAGACAGGCGCGAGCTGATCGGGGGGGAGTTCCTCGTGGTTCCGGCGCCCACGCCTCACCACCAGCGGGTGTCGGCCCGCCTCCAGCGTGCCTTGCACGACTTCGTGGAGGCCAACGGGCTGGGCGAGGTCTTCGACGCGCCGATCGACGTGGTGCTCAGCGAGGAGAACGTGGTGCAGCCTGACCTGATCTTCGTGGCCAGGGACCGCGCCAGCGTCGTCCGGGAGACCCACGTGGCCGGCGCCCCGGACCTGGTCGTCGAGATCGTCTCCCCCTCCACCGCCGACAGGGACCGGGAGACCAAGCGGCGCCTCTACTTCAAGTATGGCGTCCGCGAGTACTGGCTCGTAGACCCCGGGGCGGGCACCATCGAGGTCCTCGTCCCGGGCGCAGCCGACTTCGAGACCCACCGCGTCTTCCCGCGGGGCACGCGCCTCTCTTCGCCCCTGCTCCCCGGCCTCTCCATCCCCGTGGAGGACATCGTCCGGCCCGGCCCCTCCTGGTGACAACCCCTGGGGCATCGTCCAGTGCTCACCGCCGCAGGAGGAGGGCAACGATGCCCGCGAGAGCGGTCATCTGCGTGATCCAGAAGATGAAGGCCCACTTGGTCAGGTCCGCCCTCGTCGCGGCGATCTCCGGCGATGCGCCGCTCCAGGCGCTCGGCGACCAGCTCCATGACCTGGTCCTTGACGCCGCCGACGGCGGCCTCCATCGCCGCGGCCAGGTCCTGGGCTCCCTCCGGGCCCAGCTTCTCCTGCAGGTGCTTGGAGAGCACGGGCACCGCCACCAGCCTCCTGTTGCCATTTTATCACAAGCCACCCTCCCGGCCATGAACGCAGCGGCTTGATGCCGACCACCGGCTGCACCCCGGGCGTGCCGCCGGGGCCGCTTCTCCTCCTCGCCTCCGACACCGAGGGGAACGAGGAAATGCCGCGGCGACATCTCGCGGGTCGCGGCGACTCGACCGTCGTCGGCACCCCTTCGGTGCGACATGGAGCGGAGCCGGTCGGCGCCGCCACCGGCGCCGCGGCGCGCTACTCCCCCGCCGCCTCCCCCGGCGCATCGGCCAGGCCCAGCTCCGGCGTGTAGGGCACATCCACCACCCGCGGCCAGCGACCAGGGGTCGACACCACCCGGCCCGCGCGCAGGAAGGCCTGCCAGCGGCGGTAGGACACGGGCACCAGCAGCCGGGAGGCCTCGAGGGGCCGCTCCTCGCGCAGGGAGCGGTATTCCCCCTCCAAGCAGGCGGGCAGCACCTCGGTGCCGTCGAACAGGCGCTCGAACGCCTCCTCGGCGCAGGCCAGCTCCCTCGCCGAGGCGAAGGGGCGCAGGTGGTCCAGGAAGGCGGCGCGGAACTCGGCGGCGGCCTGGTCGTACCGCCCGCACCAGGCGCGCGCCCGCTCGCCGGCGTAGACCCGGTCCAGCCAGTCCTGCACCGCCGCCTCGTCGACGGGCTGGCCGTCCCAGGGGCGCAGCACCTCCAGCGCCGCCGCCACCAGGTCCGGCGGGTACACGCCCTGCCCATCCGCCGGCTCGCTGAAGACGTGGACCGGCGCCAGCTCCGCCCGCCGACTGCGATTCACCCGCCCGAACCGCTGCACCAGCGCCTCAAGGGGCGCCGGGTCGCTGAAGAGCGCGTCCAGGTCCAGGTTCAGGCTCACCTCCACCACCTGGGTGGCCACCACCACCAGAGGCCGGCGGGCAGCCCCCAAGCCCGTGGCCGCCAGCACCTTCAGCTCCTTGCGCAGGCGGTCCCTCCCGTTGAAGCGCCCGTGAAGGAGGAGGAGGGCGTCCTGGGGGACCAGGAGGCCCAGCCGCCGGAAGGCCTCCTGCGCCCGGGCGACCGTGTTGCAGACCACGAGCACCGCCGCCCCGCGGCGGTACGCCTCCGCCACCCGCGCCAGGCCCTCCTCGCCGAGGAGGTCGCCTTTGACCAGGTGCAGCCGGTGGCGCGTGAAGGCCCGGAAGAGGTCAGGCGAGGCGGCGATGGCCGCAGGCGCGCCCAGGGCCTCTTCCACCCGCCGCCGCACCAGGGAGGGCAGGGTGGCGGTCATGATGAAGAAGCCGGCCCCCAGGCGCGCGCGCAGGTAGCGCACCGTCTCCAGGATCATGGCCAGCCGCTCCGGCTGGTAGGCGTGGATCTCGTCGAAGATGAAGGCGGCGCCGGCCAGGTCGCCCAGGAGCGCCTCGTAGCCCTTGAGCTGGTAGACCGCCTTCAGCATCTGGTAGGGGCTGAGGACGCGCACGGGGTAATAGTGGAGGTCGGCCAAGCCCCGCGCCAGGCGCGCCAGCCGCGCGGCCTCGGCGGGGTCGTAGCGTTGGTCCATCAGCCGCTCGTAGAGGGCCAGCACGCTCCGGCCGTGCACCAGGCCCACCTGGCGGGGGAAGGCGCGCTCCAGGCGGTCGTACATGGCGTTCATGCTCGCCTGGTAAGGGAGCACGTAAAAGAGGCGGGGCGGGCGCCAGCCCCCGGGGCCGCTCTGGGCCGCCGCCCAGAGGAGGGCGGCCTCCGTTTTGCCGCTGCCGGTGGGCGCCGTGAGCACCGCTGAGCCGACCGTCCGCGCCGCTGCCCGCTGGTGATCGTGGAGCAGCGCGGGATCGAGGCGGGCGGCGGCCAGCACGCCCTCGGCTGAGAGGTCTGGCGGCGGCAACGCCTCCAGGCCGGCGGAGCCGGCGTGGTCCGCCTGCAACAGGCCTCCGCGCAGGAAGAGGCAGGGGAAGGCGCCGAGGGCTGCCTCCTCCCCGGCCCGCACCGCCCGCACCAGCCGCTGGTAGCGGCGCAGCCAGCCGGCCATCGCCTCCCGGCCCCGCTGGCGCAGCTCGCGCACGGCGACCTCCGCCGGCGGAGGCACGGCGGGGCGCACGTCCAGGGCGTCGAAGCCCAGGGCGACGATCCAGCCCGGCACCACCTCCGCCAGCCAGCGCCACAGCCCGCGCGCCGTCTCCTCGTCCAGCTCGCCGAGCAGCTCCGCGAGCGGGTCGTCCTCCGGCGGCAGGTCCAGGGGATAGTCGCGGCGCAGTTCCTCCGGGTCGCGGTGGTGGGAGGCGATGGCGGCAGCCGCCCCCAGCGCCTCCGCCCCGGGCAGGGCGCGCACCACCCAGTCCAAAAAGGCCAGGGAGAGGACCTCGTGCCGGTGCCGCCACGCCGCCCCGCTGCGGAGCCGAGCCTGGAACCCGGCAGCCGCCTTGCCCCAGTCGTGGAGGAGCGCAGCCCAGAACAGGGCCCTCCACAGGCCCGGGAAGGCGCACCGCTCCGGCAGCCACGGCCGCAACCGGGCGAGGTCGCGCAGGCGGCTGAGCACCCGCCAGGTGTGCCCGGCCAGGGTCTCACCGGGCGCGCCCGCCTGCGCAGGGCTCTTGGCCCACACCCCCTCCAGCCAGGCGGGCCAGGGCGCGACCGGCGGCTCGCGCGGCGTGCTGCCCACCGGCACCGGTCCCACCGCCTCAGGCGCTCTGGAGCGCGTCCCCGGCGCCCCCGTCGTCCACCCAGGAATGGAAGAGAAGACCCAGCGGCAACCCGTCCACCCGCGGCGCCGTCGGGTCGGCCCAGAAGCGCGGCGGCCGCTCCCCCTCGAAGCGGAGGAACTCCCCGGGGCGGTCCAGGCGCACCCGGCGGTGCAGCACCACGTAGCGCTCCCAGGAGGGCCGGCGCCCGTGGGCATAGTCGAGGAAGCGGGGCATGAGCACCGCCACCCCGCGCCCCGTGCGCCGGGCCAGGTCGTAAGGGGCCAGGGTGTGCTCGAAGTACACCTGCTCCGCCTGCTCCAGGCGCACCACCTCCACCCGGGTGCAGGTGAACAGATCCTGCGACCGGCCCAGGGCGAGGGCGTAGCGCGGGCTCAGGAAGCGCCCCGCCCACTCCGGCCGGTTGAGGTAGAGCACCAGCCGCGGCCGGAAAAGGACCTGGCGGATGAAGGGGTTGACCTGCCCCTCCGCCGCCTTGGGCAGCCGCGTACCTGGCAGCCGCCCGCTGGACGGGACCAGGACATGCGTGTGCTCCACCTCGTCCACCTGGCCGGCGAAGGTGAAATGCAGGGCGAACCGAACGCCCCGCGGGTCGAACCACTCGCCCAGGACGCTGCACACGAGGCCGTACACCGTAGCCGGGGGCGGCATCTCGTAGGTCGGCTGCACCCCTTGGATGAAGTGGGGGTAGCGGAAGGAGGCGGTCAGCCCCTCCGCCGTCACCTTGAGCGCTTCCATGGGGGGCCTCCCCGGCTCAAGCCAGCCACTCCGGGTGGCGGCGGAGCTCCTCCGCCAGCGCCACGAGGACCTGCCGCGGGTGCCCGAGGACGATCCGTGCTTTCCAGGGGCGCAGCCCCGTCTCGTCCTCCAGGGCGGCCTCGAAGAGCTGCCGCTGCTCGTCCAGGTAACCGCGCACCCAGCCCACGTACACCGGCGAGAGGATCTCCCCCTCGTACACCGCCAGCGCCTCGCGCAGGGCGTCCACCTTGACCTTGGGTCGCCGCAACTCGTCGGGCCCCACCACGTGGCCGAAGGCGTGGTTACCGCCCCGGGTCACCGCCGCGATCACCAGGTCGGGGCTGACGTCGGTGTAGTGGAGCGCCTGCTTGGCGCCTCCCTCCAGGTGAGCGAGCCCCTCCAGGAGGGCCGTCACCCGGGCCAGCCGCTCCTCCAGGGGCAGGCGGTAGGCCTTCTCCTTCTCCAGGTGCTCCAGCCCCTTCTGCCGCGCCTCGGCCAGGCGCTCGGCGTCCAGGTTCAGGTAGCCCGTCCGCTGCACGTACGTGAACGTCCCCGCCGCGTGCAGGTCCAGGGACCAGAGCCCCTGCAGGGTGGTGCGGTAGAACTGGTGCTCGTGGGGTACGGGGTCGCCCTCCTGCCGCGCCATGACGCCGAAGTCGGTGGTCAGGCTCACAGGCGCTATGGCGACCAGGGTGCTGACCCGGAACGGCGAGATGCGGGTGACGGTGTCGGCGGTGGGCGTCTCGCCCGCCCGGCTGGCATCGGCCTGGCGCGCCGCCGCCGCCGCTGCCTTCTTCGAGGGCGCCCGCATGTAGCCGAAGAGGTCGTCGTCCCACCAGCGGATGGGATTGGCGTCGGTGTACGCCACCTTCTCCTCGCGGTAGACCGGCGCCGCCCGCCAGCCCCAGGGGCCGCCCTCGAGGGTACGTCTGAGCCAGTAGCGGAAGGCCTGCGCCGACACGTACGGATAGGCGCCCTCCTTCGTGCTGATGAATTTGACGCCGACGGCGTTCTCCGCCATCCCCCCGGCGATCTGACCCACGTTGTTCAGGGCCGAGGCCGGGGCGTCGATCAACAGCAGTCCGGTGACGAAAGCCATGCCCTCCATCCCTCCTTCACCGAGCGTTGGCCTGAGCTGTCGGCCGCGCGGCTCAGTCCGGCTCCGCCTCGTCTGCCGGCGGCTCCGGCAGCTCCGCCGCGTGCGCCTGGACCCAGCCCAGTTCGTACAGCCGCTCCACCATGCGGATCAGGACCAGGTCGCGGGCCAGCCTCCAGTCGGCGCGGGGCAGGTCCTCCCCCTCCTCGAAGATCTCGATGTACGGGTCGAAGGTGACCAGGGGCGGCGCGCCCCTTCTCACCCGCGCCCAGCTGGCCCGGATGAGGGCGGCGCGCAGGTGGTCCGGGCGCTGCGCCCGCATGAAGTTGTGGAAGAACGAGCGGTCGTTCTCGCCGGCCACGTACTCGGCCAGCGTGTCTCCCAGGGCGCGGATCGCCTGGATGCGCTGCTGGTCCATGCCCACCACCGTCCTCAGGAAGAGTTCCGTCAAGCCGAAAGACACCAGCTCCGCCTCGCCCAGGAGGGAGTAGGCCGCCCGCGGGTCGCCGCGCTGCTTGGTCCGTACCGGGCGGCGGAGGAAGTAGCGCCGAATGAAAGGCACCGCCTCCTCCGGCAGCCGGAGCAGGTCGTCGTAGAGGACGTTGAACTGGGGCCGCTCCCCCTCCCGGCCGCGCCGGGCACCGCCGGCGTCTATCACCTGCCAGCCCCGGGCACACAGCGCCTGCCATTGCGCCTTGTACCTGGGGGTGAGCGCCTGCCGGAGGAAGTCCATCACCTCCAGCGGCAGATGGTAGATGTCCAGGGCCACCCCCTGACCACTGTTGCTCAGGTGGTAGGCGGTGACCGAGACCGGCCCCTCGTCTTCCAGGGCTTCGCGCCGCTCCTCCTCGATGGCCAGGAGGTTGTCCACCAGCAGGGTGGTGACCCGCTCGGCCGGCTCGGGCAGCTTGCGCTCGCCCAGCTGCCGGGCGGTGAAGACGGCCTGGCGGTTGGCCTGGAGGAAGCGGCGCGCGAAGCGGTAGGTCAGGCGCGGGTCGTCGGCGTGGACGGCCAGCAGGCGCCCGGCCACCTTGGCGCAGCCCAGGGGGAAGGCCTGGAGGGCCAGGACGGCCAGGCCCGAGACCGGCAGGCCGGCCTCGCCGTAGGGATAGAAGTTGAACTGATCCTCGCCGGCCAGCAGGGGGACGTGCCGCCGGTCGGCGCGCAGCGCCGCGGGCGCCCCCGTGTAGGCGCAGGCCGCACCCACCGTCGGCGCCCCCGGCCTCCAGGCGCCCACGATCCGCTCCACCTCCTCGCGGCGCTTCTCCGGCTGCCGGTCGAAGGCCGGCTGGGAGTAGGCCGAGTTGGTGGTGAAGGCGACGGTGAGGAAGGACTTGAGCGGGTCCACGGGGTAGTTGTCCGCCACGTAGCGGGCGACGGATTCGAGGTCTTCCTCGGTGAGCGTCGCCGGGTCCGGCTTGTCGACGAAGGCGCAGATGGCCGCCACCCCGACGTCCACCAGGGGATGCCCGGTGTAGCTCAGCATCGCCGCCCCTCCTTCCCGGCCCCGGCAGCAGCCGCGGCGCCTCTGCAGGGAATGGTATCCCCTCCGCCCTGACAGAGGCTGTACAACTTGGTCACGGCGCCAACTCGCCGGCGGCCGGCTCCTGGCCGTAGATCCCCGCCAGCCGCTGCGCCTCGGCGGCCACCGCCGCGCGCAGCGCGGGCGGCGCCAGCACCTCGGCGCGGGCGCCGAACTGCAGCACCCAGCGCTTCACCTCGTCCAGCCCCGTCACCGTGAAGGCCAGGGTGAGCGAGCCGTCCGGGCCTTCGACCGCCTCCTGGGTCGGGTGCCAGGTGCGGCCGCGCAGCCAGCGCGCCTGGTAGGGGTCGAAGCGGACGACCACGCGCTGGCGCTCGGCGCCCCGCTCCAGCCGCCACGACTCCCCGAAGTACGTCTCGGGCGAGAACTCCTGCGGCGAGGGCCGCGGAAAGGTCTCCGCCAGCACCTGCAGGCGCCGGATGCGGTCCAGGGCGAAGGTGCGCACCTCCCCGCGGCGGTGGCAGAAGCCGGCCAGGTACCACGCCCCCTCGAAGTGGCGCAGGTGGTACGGATCCACCCGCCGCACCGTGACCTCGTCCCGGCTGGGGGTGTAGTACTCCATCTCCACGCGCCGCGCCGCGGCGATGGCCTCCCTCAGGGCGGTGAAGGTGGCCGCCACCCGCTCCGGGTCGCCGCGCAGGGGCTCCACCATGAAGGACACCCCGGCGACCAGCTCCCCGGGGTCCACCGACACGTGCTCTGGCAATATAAAAGGAAGCTTCTCCATGAGGGAGCGCAGGGGCGCCTCCAGGCCGGTGCCCTGGTAGGCGGCCAGGGCCGTCAGGCCCAGCAGCAGGGCGACCGCCTCGCCCCCGCTCAGGCGCACCGGCGGCAGGGACCAGTCCGGGTCGGTGAGCCGCCAGCCGCGGCGGCGGACGTCATAGGCGATGGGCGCCCGCAGCACGTCCCGCAGGTAGGCGAGGTCGCGGTAGACGGTGCGCTCGTGCACCTCCAGCCGCTCCGCCAGGGCGCGGCAGTTGAGGTGGCGGCCCTGGCGCAAGAGCTCGCAGATGAGGTAGGCGCGGTGCCACTGGGCCCGGCCCATCTCCCTCAACCCCCCGGACGGACCCGGAACCGCCCCAGGCCGAAGGTGACGTTCTTGCCGACGTGCGTGTACTCGCCCAGGGCCAGCAGGGGCAAGAACTCGGCCAGGAAGGCGCTCCGGTCGGGCGCTTCGTAGAGCGCCTCCCCCACCAGGCCACCCATCCTCATGCGCCGGTCCTGGCGGCTGGAGTAGCGCTCCCAGTCCCGCCACTCCGTGCGGTCGGCCAGCAGCCGCACCGCGGCCGCCCGCTCGATGATCCCCCGGAAGTCCAGGTCCAGGTCGAAGCCGTGGTGGAAGTAGGCCAGGGAGGAGAGCCGCCGGAGCAGGTTGCGGACGACGACGTGGAACTCCGGCCGGTCCTGCAGGCGCTCCTCGAACTTGAGCCGGGTGGGCGTCTGGAAGCGGAGGCGGAAGCGCACCGGCGCCCCCGCCCCCCGCGCCGTGCCGCCCGCGCCGCGGACCTCCTCGCCCCCGTCGCCACCCCAT
>JBBIPI010000045.1:0-10179 GCA_037442985.1 Clostridiales bacterium | reverse complement strand
AGAAGCGGGAGGCGCTGGTGGCGGCGCGGGAGGAAGCCCACGCCCTCCGCCAGCAGGTGGAGCAGGAGCTGCGCGAGCGGCGCGCGGAGGTCCAGCGGCTGGAGCGGCGCCTGGTCCAGCGCGAGGAGACCCTGGACCGGAAGCTGGAGGCCCTGGACCGCAAGCAGGAGGAGCTCCAGGCTCGCGAGCGCGAGCTGGAGCGCCTGCGCAGGGAGCTGGCCGAGACCCAGGCGCGGCAGCTCCAGGAGCTGGAGCGCATCTCGGGGCTGACCCGTGAGGAGGCGCGCGAGCTGCTCCTGGCCCAGGTGCGCGAGGAGAGCAAGCGGGAGGCCGCCGAGCTGATGCGGGCCATCGAGACGGAGGCCCGGGAGGAGGCGGAGCGGCGGGCGCGGGAGGTGATCGGCCAGGCGATCCAGCGCTGCGCGGCGGAGCACGTGGCCGAGATCACCGTGTCCGCCGTCCAGCTGCCCAGCGAGGATATGAAGGGGCGGATCATCGGGCGGGAGGGCCGCAACATCCGCACCTTCGAGGCCGTCACCGGCTGCGACCTGATCATCGACGACACGCCCGAGGCGGTGGTCATCTCCTCCTTCGACCCGGTGCGGCGGGAGAAGGCCCGGCTGACGCTGGAGAAGCTGCTGGCCGACGGGCGCATCCACCCGGCGCGGATCGAGGAGATGTACCAGAAGGCGGACCGGGAGGTGGAGGCGGCCATGCGCCAGGCCGGCGAGGAAGCGGCGATGAAGGCAGGGGTGCACAACCTCCACCCCGAGCTGATCAAGCTCCTCGGGCGCATGAAGTACCGCTACAGCTACGGGCAGAACGTCCTGGCCCACTCGGTGGAGGTGGCCCAGCTCGCGGCCCTGATGGCCGGCATGCTGGGGGCAGACGTCAACGTGGCGCGCCGCGCCGGGCTGCTCCACGACATCGGCAAGGCCGTCGACCACGAGGCGGAGGGCACCCACGTGAGCATCGGCATGGACCTTCTGCGCCGGTACGGGGAGTCGGAGGAGGTCGTGCACGCCATGTCGACCCACCACGGGGAGTACGAGGCCAAGTCGGTGGAGGCGGTCCTGGTCAGCGCCGCCGACGCCCTCTCGGCCGCGCGGCCCGGCGCCCGCCGCGAGACGCTGGAGTCCTACCTCAAGCGCCTCGAGCAGCTGGAGCAGATCGCCACCTCCTTCGCCGGCGTGGAGAAGGCCTACGCCATCCAGGCGGGACGGGAGATCCGGGTCATCGTCAAGCCCGACCGGGTGGACGACGTGGAGGCCTACCGCATGGCCAAGGAGATCGCCCGGCGGATCGAGAGCGAGATGCGCTACCCCGGGCAGATCAAGGTCACCGTGGTGCGGGAGACGCGCGCGGTGGAGTATGCGCGTTAACATCCTGTTCATCGGGGACGTGATGGGCCGGCCGGGGCGGGCGATGGTGGAGCGGCACCTGCCCAGGCTGCGCGAGGAGTACGATGTCGGGCTGGTGGTGGCCAACGCCGAGAACGCCGCCGGCCGCGCCGGCATCACCCCCGCGGTCGCCGAGGAGCTCTGGAACGCCGGGGTCGACGTGCTGACCCTGGGCGACCACGCCTGGGACCAGAAGGAGATCGTCCCGGCCATCGACGAGCTGGGTCGCCTGCTGCGCCCGGCCAACTACCCGGCGGCCCCGGGGCGGGGGATGGCCGTGGTGGAGTCGCGCCAGGGCGTCCCGGTGGCGGTGATCAACCTCCTGGGGCGCGTCTTCCTCCCCGTCCACCCCGACTGCCCCTTCCGCACGGCCGACGCCTTGCTCGGGGAGATCGCCGGGCGCGCCCGGGTGGTGCTGGTCGACTTCCACGCCGAGGCCACCTCGGAGAAGACGGCGCTGGGCTGGTACCTGGACGGGCGGGTGACGGCGGTGGTGGGCAGCCACACCCACGTCCAGACGGCCGACGAGCGCGTCCTCCCGGGGGGCACCGGCTACATCACCGACGCGGGCATGACCGGCCCGGCCGACGGCGTCATCGGCCTGGACCGCGAGCGCGCGCTGCGGCGGTTCCTGACCCAGATGCCCACCGCCTTCGCCCTGGCCAAGGGCGCGTCCCAGTTCAACGGCGTGGTCATCGAGGTGGACGCCGAGAGCGGGCGGGCCCTGTCGCTCCGGCGGGTGGCCTTCCGCGAGGAGGACGGCGCCTGATGGCCGCCGACCTGCACGCCCACAGCACCGCCTCCGACGGCGTGCTGCGACCGGCCGAGCTGGTGCGCGCGGCGCAGGCCGCCGGTCTGACCGCCCTGGCCCTCACCGATCACGACAGCATGGAGGGGGTGCCGGAGGCGGCGGCCGAGGCCGGCCGCGTCGGCCTGCGCCTGGTGCCCGGGGTGGAGCTGAGCACCGACGCCACGGGGCGGGAGGTGCACATCCTCGGGTACTTCTGCCGGGGCGACCAGCCGCCCCTGGCCGACCTCCTGGCCGCGATGCGCGCCGCCCGCCGCGAGCGCCTGGAGCGCATGGTCGAGCAGCTGCGGGCGGCGGGCGTGCCGGTGCGCCTGGAGCGGGTGCAGGAGCTGGCGGGCGGGGGTGCCCCCGGGCGGGCCCACGTGGCGCGCGCCCTGGTGGAGGCCGGGTGGGCCGGGAGCGTGGAGGAGGCCTTCGAGCGCTTCCTGCTGCGCGGCCGGCCGGGGTACGTCCCCCGGAAGAAGCTCCACCCGGTGGAGGCCGTGCGGGCGGTGGTGGCCGCGGGCGGGGTGGCGGTGCTGGCCCACCCGGGCCTGATCGGCGACGACGGGGTGCTGGGCGAGCTGCTGGCCGCCGGGCTCGGGGGGATCGAGGTCCACTACCCGGCGCACACCGCGGAGCAGGTGGCCCGTTACGCCCGGCTGGCCGAGGAGCTGGGGCTGGTGGCCACCGGCGGGTCGGACTTCCACGGGCGGGGCGAGCGCTGGGGCGACCTGGGGAGCGTGACCGTCCCCGACGGGGTGGTCGACCGGCTGGAGGCGGCGCGCCGGTACTGAAGGGAATATTTGTCCCACCTGCTGCAATATTAATTAGCGCCGCGGGGTGGGAGGTGAGCCGGCGTGTCCGACGCCCAGGAGCGGGTGCGCTACCTGGAGGTGCGGGTGCGCTTCCTGGAGGAGCGACTGCGGGCCCTGCGGGCCAGCCGCCGCGTGCTCATGAACCTGGTCGCCCTGCGCGAGCAGTTGGTCGAGGGGCTGGCGCGGGAGAACGAGCGCCTGCGCGCCCTCAACCGGCGCTACGCCCGCGCCCTCCTGGCAGTGCGCCAGCGGGCCCCGCGCGGCTGAGCGCCGCCCGCCTCCCGACGGCAGCCACCGCCCCTTCCCCGCAGGCCGGGGAGTGAGTGACGCTTTTCGGATTGCGATTACAAGATTTTGACCTGGCAGAGGAGAAGCCGTTCATCATAGACCCCGCCGTGACACGCCCTGCCCATTTTCCGGTCAGCGGCAAATGGGCCCACCCGTAGTGGGGGACTCAGAAGCGGCGCTCCGTCCCCCTCTTCACCCGCATGAAGCAGCGGTCGCAGAGGGGAACCTCCAGGAACTGCATGCGGCGCACCTTCTTCTTCGTCACCGGCCTGCCGCAGAGGTCGCAGCGGAGGAGCACGATCACCTTGCTCATGGCGACAGATATTGTGCGTCGGCCGGTGCGCGCCGATGCGGACGGCGCGCCGGGCCGGCTTGGCGCCGCCTGGCGCGGCCGGTTCAGTAGCGGACCCGGGCGGTGAAGGGGTCGAGGGCGACGACGGCGAGGAGCAGCAAAAGCGCGGCCAGGAGCGGCGCTGGCGTCAGCGGGAACATCCTCTCGCCTCCCTTCCCTTGCTTGCCAGGTATGCCATAGGGATTCGCGCCGCCGAGCCGCTTTGCGAGGTGCGGATCGGGCCGTCCCGGCGCGCCGCGCGCCTTATCCTTATAATGAAAGCGGTGATCGGCCTTGAAGTACCTAATCGAGACCTACGGCTGCCAGATGAACCTGCACGACAGCGAGATCCTCGCCGGGCAGCTGGAGCAGATGGGGTTCGAGGAGGCCGGGAGCGAGGAGGAGGCCGACCTCATCCTCATCAACACCTGCACCGTGCGGGAGACGGCCGCCCAGAAGGTCCTGGGCGAGCTGGGCCGACTGAAGACGCTCAAGGCGCTCAAGCCCGAGCTGCTCATCGGCGTCTGCGGCTGCATGGCCCAGGAGGAGGGCCGGGTGGAGCAGATCCGCCGTCAGTTCCCCCACGTGGACCTGATCTTCGGCACCCACAACCTCCACCGGCTGCCGGAGCTGGTCCGGCGCGCACGGGAGGAGGAGGGGATGGTGGTCGACGTCTGGAAGAGCGCCGGCGAGGTGGTGGAGAACCTGCCGGTGAAGCGGGCCGCGGGTGTCAAGGCGTGGGTGACCATCATTTACGGGTGCGACAAGCACTGCACCTATTGCATCGTGCCCTTCACCCGCGGCCGGGAGCGCAGCCGGCGGCCGGAGGACGTGATCGCCGAGGTGCGCCGGCTGGGCGAGGAGGGCTACGTGGAGGTAACCCTGCTCGGCCAGAACGTCAACTCCTACGGCAAGGACCTGGGCACCGGCTACCGCTTCCAGGACCTCCTGCGCGATCTAGACCGGGTGCCCGGCATCCGCTGGATCCGCTTCCTCACCTCGCATCCGCAGGACTTCACCCGGGAGCTGGTGGACACCATCGCCGAGCTGGAGAAGGTGTGCGAGCACATCCACCTGCCGCTCCAGGCCGGGTCGGACCGGGTGCTGCGGCGCATGAACCGCCGTTACACCCGGGCGGAATACCTGGACCTGGTCGGCTACATCCGGGACAGGATCCCCGGGGTGAGCCTCACCACGGACATCATCGTCGGCTTCCCGGGCGAGACGGAGCAGGACTTCGAGCAGACCCTGGACGCGGTGCGGCAGGCCAGGTTCGACAATGCCTTCATGTTCGTGTACTCGCCGCGCGCGGGGACGCCCGCCGCCCGCTGGCAGGACCCGGTGCCCCTGGCCGAGAAGAAGGCGCGCCTGCAGCGGCTGATGGAGCTGCAGTACGCCATCAGCCTGGAGCGCAACCGGGAGCTGGTCGGCAGCCGCTGCGAGGTGCTGGTGGAGGGGCCGAGCGAGAAGGACCCGCGCGTCTACACCGCTCGCACGCGCGGCAACAAGCTGGTGCTCGTCCCTGGCCGCCCCGGCCTTGAGGGGAAGTTCGCGCAGGTGGAGATCACCGAGGCGCGGACGTGGACCCTCTCGGGACGCTTCCTGGCCGGCAGCGGCGGGGACGCGGAGACGATGGACCTGGAGCGGGATTGTGTTATTCGTTAGGCCCGCCGGGTGGCGGCGACGGGGGAGGAGGTGAAAAAGCGTGGCCTGGGAGCGGATTTACGTGGCGGGCGAGGGCGATCCTCCCGCCCACCGGCCGGCGCGCGTGGACGTCACCGACGAGGAGCTCGTAGTGCGGTGGAACGGCCAGCTGCGGCGCATCCTCCTGGAGCGGATCACCTCGGTGAGCGAGGAAGGCAGCTGGTACGCTTCCTGGGCTGAGCGCCCCACCTTCGTCAGGATCCACTACAGGGCGGAGGACGACGCGCCGGCGGTGCTCCACCTCACCTGCTGGCAGTGCACGGCGTCCCTCATATCGGCCATCCTCACCGCGCGGGCGCGCAAGCTGGCCCGCGCGCAGGCCACCTGGTAGCTCGTCAGCTCACTGTTTGACCGCCGGTCGCCGCCGCCTGGCTCTCGCGCGACCACGCCGCCCCGGGGCGGCGCGACGCCCGGCTGCTCCCCCCGGCCGCGGTGGCGGGGGTTACGGCTGGCGCGGGGGAACGGGGACTCCGCCGAGGTCGGACCGGATGGGCCGCCCCGGGCGCACGTCCCGGCGCAGCCCCCCGGGGTCCTTCACCACCTGGCCGGCCACGATCACCCAGTCGATCCCCTCCGAGTACTGGGCAGGACGGGCGACCGTGGCCCGGTCGCGCACGGTGTCCGGGTCGAAGATGGTGATGTCCGCGTCCATGCCCACGCGCAGCCGTCCCTTGGTGCGCAGGGCCGGGGCGTGCTGCTCCAGGCGCTTGGCCGGCAGGATCGTCATCTTGGCCAGCGCCTCCCTCAGGGTCAGGACCTTCTCCTCGCGCACGTACTTGCCCAGGGTGCGGGCGAAGGTGCCGGCGGCGCGGGGGTGCTCGTTGTCCCCCGGCACCAGGATGCCGTCGCTCCCCAGCATGACGAAGGGCGCCGCCAGGGCGAGACGCACCTCCTCTTCGGGGATGGCATAGGCCACGGCCAGCTTGTTCTGCCGCCGGTACACCTCGAAGGTCACCGGCGTCAGGCGCTGGTCGGTGCCGGCGATCTGCAGGTCGCCGTAGCCGATGCGGAAGCGCTCCTGCCAGCCGGGGTCGAAGCGCGCCGAGCCCAGGTAGGTGGCCCAATAGTCGTAGGGGTAGGCGCAGGCGGTCACGTCCACCCCTTCGGCCCGCGCCCGCTCCAGGATGGCCAGGGACTCGCGCATGGAGAAGGTGCCGCCGGTGCTGACGATGTGCTCCACGTGCACCGAGGCGCCCGTCTCCCGCGCCGCCCGCAGGATCTCCTCCAGGGTGTCGAAGTTGGTGCCGGGCGGCTCCATGTCCGAGTACCGGCCGTGGAAGAAGAGGGGGACGCCGTAGCGGGCGGCCAGCCGCGCCAGGGCCAGGACCTCGTCCCAGCTGGTGCCCGGGGCGTACTCCAGGCTCAGGTCGATGCCGAGCCAGCCGTCCCGCAGGCCCTGCTCGGCGAGGGCGACGAGCTGCTCGATCTGTTCCGGGGTGGCCGGCTGGTAGGGGCTGATGCCGAGCCGGGCGCGCGCCTTGAGGGTGGAGAAGGCGCCGCCGAAGTGGGCCGGCGAGCCGATGCTCTCCCACCGCCGGAACCAGGCGGCGGCGTCGACGTCCAGGCCGTGCATGCCCAGGTTGGTGGTGACGCCGTCGGCGATCTTGAACCAGATGCCGTACGGGTTGGGGGCGTAGGAGAGGATGTCGATGAACCCGGGCGCCACCACGCGGCCGGTGGCGTCGATCTCGGTGCGGCCCCGGATGGGCAGGCGCGTGACGGCGGTCACCTTCCCGCCGTCGACGCCGACGTTGGCCACGCGATCGAACCCGGTCTCCGGGTCCATCACGCGGCCGCCCAGGATCACCAGGTCGAAGACGTGGTCCGGGTCGGGGAGCCGGTCCCAGGTGGGCGGGTCGGGCGCGCCGTCGGTTCCCTCCCGGCTGGCCGCGCCGTCCGCGCCGGGCTCCGCGCCGGGTGCGGCCGCGCCGGTCGCTCCCGGCGCAGCGGCTGATCCCTCCGCCGGCGGGTTGGCGGCAGGCACCGCGGAGCACGCCGCCAGCAGCAGGGAGCAAGCCAGCAGCAGCGCAAACGCGGTGGCGCTGACCGGACGCGCGCGGGGTGCCGTCGCCGTCACTCCTCCCGTTGTCCGCAGCCTGCGGTTTCCGACAAGCACTTCGCCGCGCCGCGCGCCGCTCCTCCCGGGCGCGACCTGGACGCACCGCGGCGCCGCCGGTCGAGCTGCGGGGCGGCGAAGGCCTTCCCCGGCCATCTCCTCGCGCCCCGTCACCGGGCCGACCTGGCGAGCTCGACCGACAGCGGAAGGTTAGCGGGAGAGAGGACTCGAAATAGCGGAGAGAACGAGGGCGAACAAGGCACAGAGCGAGACGAGGGTTCGCTGGCGATGTCGAGCGACCTCACCCCGATGATGCGGCAGTACCGGGCGATCAAGGAGCAGTACCCGGACGCCCTCCTCTTCTTCCGGCTGGGCGACTTTTACGAGCTCTTCTTCGAGGACGCCCTGGTGGCCTCCCGGGAGCTGGAGATCACCCTCACCGGGCGGGATGGCGGCGGGGGCGAGCGCGTGCCCATGTGCGGCGTCCCGTACCATGCCGCCGAGACGTACATCGCCCGGCTCACCGACCGGGGCTACAAGGTGGCCATCTGCGAGCAGATGGAGGACCCGCGCCTGGCCAAGGGGCTGGTGCGGCGCGAGGTGGTGCGCGTCGTCACCCCTGGCACCGTCCAGGACGCGCGGCTCATCGGGGAGCGGCGCAACCGCTATATCGCGGCGGTGGTGCGGCAGCAGGGCGGCTGGGGGCTGGCGGCGGCGGACGTGTCGACGGGCGAGTTCCTGGCCTGCGAGTTCCGCGGCGAGGAGGCCGGGCGGCGGCTGCGGGACGAGCTGGCGCGCTTGAGCCCGGCCGAGTGCCTGCTGGACCCGGCCCTGGCGGGGGAGGCGGCGTTCGTCGAGGAGGTGCGGCGCGGGCACGGCGCCGTGGTGACGCCGCTCCCGGCCGAGGCGTGCTCCCCGGCGCGCGCCCGGCAGCTCTTGCTCGACCATTTCCGCGTGGCCACCCTGGCGGGCTTCGCCTGCGAGGACAAACCGCTGGCCGTGACCGCCGCCGGGGCGCTCCTGGCCTACCTGCATGAGACGCAGAAGGACGCCCTCCCGCAGATCACCGGGCTGCGGACGCTGGATGCCGAGGGGTTCCTGGGCCTGGATGCGGCGGCGCGGCGCAACCTGGAGCTGACGGCGCGCCTGGGGGACGGGGCGCGCCAGGGGAGCCTGCTGTCGGTGCTGGACCGCACGGTGACGGCCATGGGCGGGCGGCTCCTGCGGCAGTGGCTGGAGCGGCCCCTGCGGGACGTGACCGCCATCCGCGCCCGCCTGGACGCCGTCGAGGAGCTGGCGGGGGACGGGCTGGGCCGGGCGGAGCTGCGCGAGGCACTGCGGGGCGTGTACGACCTGGAGCGGCTGGTGAGCCGCGTCGCCTGCGGCACCGCCGGTCCCCGCGACCTGGTGGCGCTGCGCTGCTCCCTGGAGCGGCTGCCCCGGGTGGGCGAGCTGCTGGCGGGGCGGGCGGCGGCGCCGCTGCGGGAGGCGGCGCGGGTCCTTCTGGGCGGATCGGAAGCGGCGCCGGGACGCGCGGGGGCGGAGGCGGTGCCGGGCGGGCTGGCGGCGGTGGCCGACCTGATCCGGCGGGCCATCGTGGACGAGCCGCCGGTCTCGCCCAACGAAGGGGGCCTCATCCGGCCCGGGTACGACGCCCGCGTGGACGAGCTCCGGCGGGCCAGCCGCGAGGGGAAGGACTGGATCGCCGCCCTGGAGGCGGCCGAGCGGGAGCGGACCGGGATCAAGTCCCTCAAGGTCGGCTTCAACAAGGTCTTCGGCTACTACATCGAGGTCACCCACCCCAACCGCCACCTGGTCCCGCCCGACTACATCCGCAAGCAGACCCTGGCAAACGCCGAGCGCTACGTCACCCCGGAGCTGAAGGCGAAGGAGGAGGCGGTGCTGGGCGCCGAGGAGCGGCTCCTGGCCCTGGAGTACCGCCTCTTCTGCCAGGTGCGGGAGGAGGTGGCGCGCCACACGGCCGCCGTCCAGGCGGCGGCGCGGGCCGTGGCCGAGGCGGACGCCCTGGCCGCCCTGGCCGAGGTGGCCGTGGCCAACGGGTACGTCCGCCCGGAGGTCGACGAGGGGCTGGTGATCGAGCTCAGGGAGAGCCGCCACCCGGTGCTGGAGCAGGTGCTGGGGCCGGGCCGCTTCGTCCCCAACGACGTGTACCTGGACGGGGAGGAGCACCGCTTCCTCCTGGTGACCGGGCCGAACATGGCCGGCAAGAGCACCGTGGCCCGCCAGGTGGCCCTGGCGGTGATCATGGCCCAGATGGGGAGCTTCGTGCCCGCCGCCGCCGCCCGCATCGGCGTGGCCGACCGCGTCTTCACCCGCATCGGGGCCGCCGACGACCTCTTCGCCGGCCAGAGCACCTTCATGGTGGAGATGACCGAGGTGGCGGCCATCCTCCACCAGGCCACCCCGCGCAGCCTGGTCATCCTGGACGAGGTGGGGCGGGGCACGAGCACCTTCGACGGGCTCAGCCTGGCCTGGGCGGTGAGCGAGGACCTGCACGACCGGGTGCGCGCCCGCACCATCTTCACCACCCACTACCACGAGCTCACCGCCCTGGGAGAGCTCCTGCCAGGCGTCAAGAACTACACGATGGCGGTGCGGGAGCGGGGCGAGGAGGTCGTCTTCCTGCGGCGGCTGGTCCCGGGCGGAGCCGACCGCAGCTACGGGATCCAGGTGGCCCGCCTGGCCGGGCTGCCGCCGGGGGTGCTGCGGCGGGCGCTGGAGGTGCTGCGGGAGCTGGAGCGCTCGGAGGAGATCCGCGAGGCCCGCCGGCAGGC